>JAUVZN010000011.1 GCA_030602545.1 Candidatus Aerophobota bacterium | reverse complement strand
TATAGCCAGGATTCAAGGATCGATCTAAAAAGAATCTAAGTAAAGCAGGAAAAGCCCCAAAGATATTTCCCATAACAAAAAGCGGGTTTTGGGAGGAAGAAATGGAAAGTAGACTGGTGCGATTCGGTGTGTCCATGGATGAGAATCTGCTTCAACGATTTGACACCCTTATGTCTCGCAAGGGGTATGCTAACAGGTCAGAGGCGATGAGAGATCTTATCAGGGAGCACCTGGTGGAGGAGGAGTGGAGGAAGAAAGGCCGCGAGATGATAGGGACAATTACCATGGTTTATAATCACCACACGCGGGGACTTTCAGATAGTCTAACTGACCTTCAGCATCATTTCCATGATCTGGTAATCTCTACCATGCATCTACATCTGGATGAAGATAACTGCCTTGAGGTTCTGGTAGTTAAAGGAAAGGTGGATAAAATTAAATCTATCGCCGATAAGCTCAAAAGCACCCGGGGGGTAAAGCACGGAAAGTTAACTATGACCACTACGGGCAAAGAGCTATCCTAGACATTTTAGGAGGAAATCTTATGCACATTTCAGATGGTGTTTTATCAGCGCCTGTCTGGATGGCAGGCTATGCTGCTGCGGCCGGTATTATAGCGGCTAGCATCAAGAAAATAAAGGTGGATAATATGCCTAAAGTAGCGGTGATGACCTCTGCTTTCTTTGTTGCTTCTCTAATCCGTGTCCCTCTCGGCCCCACCAGTGTGCACCTCGTCTTGAATGGTCTGGTAGGGATAATTCTGGGACCGGCTGCTTTTATCTCCATTTTTGTTGGTCTGGTTCTGCAAGCTTTTTTATTTCAGCACGGTGGAATCACTACCATTGGAATCAACGCCATTATGATGGGGACGCCAGCGCTACTGGCATATAAAATATTCAATCTAAGAAATAAATTTAACTTCAAAAGATGCGAATTCATTTTTGGGGCTCTGGCTGGTGGTTCTGGGGTTTTCTTTGGAACGGGTATTCTGGCATTGGCCCTCGTAACTACGGGGAGCGAATTTGTCGGAGTAGCCAAATATGCGGTCCTAGCCCATCTGCCCATGATGATCATCGAGGGGATTATGACCGGTTTCATCGCTTCGTATCTCATGAAGGTAAAACCGGAGATTTTAGGGAGGAGATGATTGGAATGTAGATGACTACACTAACGTTTAAATGCATATATTGAAACACTTCAAATTATAGGGAGGAGGATAAGATGAAAAAAATTAGTATAATGGCAATGGCTCTGATCTGTCTGGTTTTTGGGTGGGTAGCAAGCGCAAGTGCTCACTTTGGCGCGCTAATCCCTTCTGACCATATCATCAGCCAAGAAGACAGTAAAACCATAACGGTAGAAGTAAAGTTCATTCACCCCATGGAAGGTGATTACATGGAGATGGAAAAACCAGAGAAGTTTGGGGTAATAATTCGCGGTGCCAATGTGGATTTACTGGGGACCCTCAAGGCAAAGAAAGGAAGATGGGCTAGCCAGACCGAAGATTTTACCTATTGGCGAACTACTTATAAAATCAAGAGGCCTGGCGACTACACGTTTTACGTTGAACCCACACCGTACTGGGAGCCGGCGGAGGATTGCTACATTATTCACTATACCAAAATATGCGTAAACGCACTGGGGCTGGAAGAAGGTTGGGATGACGAAATTGGTTTGGAGACGGAGATTGTACCTCTGACAAGACCATATGGATTGTGGACCGGCAATCTGTTCACTGGAGTGGTGAAGGTCAAAGGAAAACCAGTGCCTTATGCAGAAGTAGAGATAGAGTATTACAATAAAGACGGTAAAATAAAGCCTCCTGCCGATCCATATGTCACTCAGGTGGTCAAGGCCGATAAGAATGGCGTGTTCTCCTATGCTATGCCAAAAGCGGGATGGTGGGTATTTGCCGCCCTGAATGAAGCCTCATGGACAATTAAGCGGCCTGACGGGAAAGAAAAACCCGTTGAGATTGGTGCCGTTTACTGGGTAAGAACCAGAGACATGAAATAGCGGGTGCCGAGTATAACCTCGTTTTTCCTGGTGGGAAGAGATCTGAAATACAAATTTCCGTACTTCGAGAGAGAACCTGGGAAAAAGGAGCTATAATGAGAAAAGATGATTTAGCCAGAAGAGTTTTTGATAGCCATAAGCTTTTAATCAGTTTCGTTTTTTTGACTTTGTTAGTGGTAATGACAGGTTTTGCCTCCTTCGCTCACAAGGTAAATATTTTTGCATACGTGGAAGGTGATACGGTATACACTGAAAGTTATTTCCCTGATGGAACAAAGGTAAAAGATGGGGTAGTCCAGGTTTATGACAGCCAAGGAAACAAATTGCTGGAGGGTAAGACCGATGAAAACGGCCAATTTAATTTTGAGCCTCCCAGGAAAGACGATTTAAAGATAGTCCTTGTTGCCAGCATGGGCCACAAAAACTCATATACCCTCTCCACCGATGAGCTACCGGATATCATAGTGGCCGAGAAGCCACAGAAAGCAGAACCCAAAGAGTCCAAAGTCAAAGAAGTCGCACCAGTCGATTTAGACCAAATCAAGAGAATCATAGACACCTCCCTTGATGAAAAATTAAAGCCGATTATGAGAGAGCTAGCTAGGGCGCAGCAGAAAGGAGTGTCCTTTACAGAAGTGATAGGTGGGATTGGCTACATCTTCGGCATCATGGGGATCATTTTGTATTTTGCTAGCAAAAAAAAGGGGAGGTAAAAAGAAGAATGCATCTACCTGAGATTGATAAGTTTGCCCATCTTAAATCACCTTTGCATTCGTGGGATCCAAGAGTGAAAATAATTTCCATTTCTATCTTGATTCTCTCCATTGTGCTCCTCAAGGATCCTAGAGTGGCTTTTCTTGGACTTGCCTTGGCAATCATCTTGGTCTTTTTGTCCAAAATTCCTTTCTCTTTTGTTTTCGTTCATCTAAGATGGGTTCTTTTCTTTGTTCTTGCACTTTTTGTCATACTCTCCCTCACCGTTCCCGGCAATCTCTTAATGAGGCTGTCTTTTTTGAGCATCTCCCGGGAGGGGGTTAAACTCAGCCTTTTAATAAGTTTGAGAGCGATCAGCGCTGTCTTGCTTATATTTCCCATGATAGGGACCACCAGGTTTAATCTGAGTCTCAAGGCCCTTCAAAAAATAAAGATTCCGGATAGGCTCATTGAGCTCCTTATGTTCACCTACCGATACATCTTTGTTTTCCTGGATGAGGAAAAAAGAATATTTATGGCTGCCAACTCCCGTGGTTGGGTGAGGAAAACAAACCTTTTTACCTTAAAAACCATGGGGAATTTGGTGGGGATGCTGTTGGTTCGAAGTTTTGAAAGGACGGAACGCATCAGGGATGCTATGGTATCCAGGGGCTATAGTGGTAGGCTGAAGACACTGGACAACCTCACCCTTTGCTGGAACGATTTTTTTAAGGCCGCCCTCGTTATAGCAGGGGCAATTATGTTAAGTCTTTCAGGATGGATGGGATGAGAAAGATTATAAGGGTAAGAAATCTTGAATATGTTTATCCAGACGGCACCAAAGCCCTTAAGGGGATAGATTTAGATGTCTTTAGAGGAGAATCTGTCGGCCTCATAGGTCCCAATGGAGCAGGTAAGTCTACGCTTCTTCTTCATTTAAATGGGATTATCAGAGGCAGACAGGGCTCAGTTGAAGTTCTGGGAATGAAGGTAGAGGAGAAAAATCTCATAAAAATCAGGCAAAAAGTAGCCATAGTCTTCCAGGAACCAGATGATCAGCTCTTTATGCCCACAGTTTTCGATGATGTTGCCTTTGGGCCTATAAATGCAGGCTATTCTGAAGAAAACGTGAGGGAAAAGGTAAAAGAAGCATTAGAAGGGATCAGGATGGAAGGTTATGAGAAAAGATGTTCTCATCATTTGAGTTTTGGGGAAAAGAAAAGAATTTCTCTAGCTACCGTTTTATCAATGCAGCCGGAAATTCTAATCCTGGATGAGCCCACCAGCAATCTGGATCCTAGAGCAAGAAGGCACTTAATGGAGTTACTTAAAAATTTTAGCCTGACCAAGATAGTTGCTGGCCATGACCTGGAACTAATTCTAGATATTTGCCAAAGGGTTATTCTCTTAGATGAAGGGAAAATAATTGCTAATGGAGATGCGACAAAGGTTCTAAGTAATAAATCACTTATGGAATCTCACGGCCTAGAGGTACCTTTATCCCTTGCGGCATAGAGACCCAATTCCAAAGTAAATCTCATCGGTTCCTCTGCCTACCAGCCGGAGATTCTAATCCTGGATGAGCCTGCTAGCAATCTGTATCCTAGAGAAAGAAGGCACTTAATGGGGTTAACATCAGGGTCTTGACAGAGTTCTTTTTTATAATAAGATATGTTAATATGGTCTAACAAAGATAGGACTACCTAATTCAGAGGGAAAAACAAGATGGGGACTCTTGTAGACTTAGCCGTAGGTAGGAGGGCTGAAGTGATTGAACTGAGGGGTGGATGGGGTATGCAGCGACATCTATCTTCTCTGGGAATCCGACCGGGTAAGGTCTTGCGTAAAATAACCAGCCAGCCTATGGGGGGACCAATCATGGTGGAAGTAGAGGGAGCAAGGGTGGCTATCGGTCGAGGAATGGCTGCTAGGATAATTATCAGGAAGGTAGAGCCATGAGAATACTCTTAATGGGGAACCCCAATGTAGGCAAGAGCGTCATTTTCAATCGCCTGACCGGAATAAAGGTCGTGATCTCCAATTACCCGGGAACGACCATTGAATTTTTGGAAGGGAGCATGATGGTGGATGGGACAAAAGTAAGGATTATTGATGTCCCGGGTGCTTATTCTCTTGTTCCCTCTGATAAAGCTGAGGAGGTGGCAGTGACTATCTTAATGAAGGAGAAAAACCATCTTATTGTGGATGTGGTGGATGCCACTAACCTGGAACGTAATCTCTATCTGGCCTTGCAGTTGAGAGAGCTACCTATTCCTATTATTGTGGATCTGAATATGATCGACCTGGCCAGGGAGAGAGGGATTAATATTAATAAAGATGCTCTAGCCGAGGCTCTGGGGGTTCCAGTAGTTAGCAGCGTGGCCATATCTGGAGAGGGGGTTCAGGAACTGAGAGGGGTAATTGGAAAGATCGTTAAGGAGAGGGTGACCGGTGGAAATACAGTTTGAGCCACGCATAGAGAAAGCTATCAAGAGTATCGAGCAAAGAACTAATCTCCCCCGATGGCAAGTAATTCTTGGTCTGGAGGGAAATAAGGATTTCAGGAAGAAAATACCCTCCCATATTCTTAAGGAAAGCATAAGAGAGGTGGAGAAGGACCACAGGGAACCCATAGAACTCATTATGCTTAAGGCAAGATTCGGTCAAGCCGGATCCATTGCCAGCCTGACCCAGCAGGTTCACCATCGGCACCCTACCCTTCTGGAGAAATTGGGGGATGCTACGGTAAAGCCTCTCACTGGCCTTCCCATTGCTGTGGCAGTCCTCTGGGGGATGTTCAAGCTTTTCATTACGGTGGCTGGTTTTATTACTGATGGAGTTATGGTTCCCTTCTTCGAGGGTCCTTATGATGCATTCATTCGCTCTGCCGTAAAAAGGATATTTCCCGGCGGCTTCATGCACGATATGTTGATTGGAGCTCCAGGAACTGGCTATTTAGAATCCTTTGGCGTTCTCACCACAGGAATCTTTGTTCCCATCGGCATCGTCCTACCAGCAGTTTTGATATTTTACATTATTCTTACCCTTCTGGAGGATTTAGGTTACCTTCCGAGGTTAGCTGTCCTGGTGGACACTGTATTCCACAGAATGGGTCTGCATGGATATTCCATTGTTCCTGTTATCATGAGCTTTGGCTGCAATATTCCCGGAGTTATGGCTACGAGAGTCCTCAGTACCCATAAGCAGAGGTTTATGATGCTGACCATGCTGGGGGTATCTATCCCCTGCATGGCTCAGACAGCAGTGATTTTGAATATTGTGGGTCCCTTTGGCCTGGGCTGGGTGGTGCTGATTTACCTCATTTTAATGAGTATCTTTGTCAGTATGGGGGCTTTACTTAATAGGCTAATAAGAGGAGAAACTCCGGAAATTGCTATAGAGATTCCTCCCTACAGAATGCCTCGGCTTTCTAATCTCTTAATGAAAATCCGCTTGAGGATAGGACAGTTTCTATTAGAGGCAATTCCCTGGGTATTTGTGGGAATCATTATTGTTAATGTCTTATATGCTCTCGGCATAACAGAGTTTATGTCCAGAGTTTCCAGTCCTCTCCTGGGAAGGTGGTTAGGTCTGCCGGAAGAAGCGATCTATCCCTTGATAATAGGTTTTTTAAGAAAGGATGTAGCTACCGGCCTTCTTGCTCCCCTGCGCGATGCCAATGTGATGAATCTTTACCAGATAGTTACTACCGTAACAATCCTGGTTATCTATTTTCCCTGTGCAGCGACCTTTGTGGTATTCCTAAAGGAACTGGGAATAAGAGATACCCTGAAGAGTACCACTATTATGTTAATATTTGCTTTTGGTGTGGGAGGACTGCTCCATCTCCTATTTAGTTTCTTTGCCTAGCAAAGAATAAATCTTTGCCTGGGAAGAGGAGGGATCCGGAGTGACCAAAGAAATAACCCCAACCATGGAGGACTACCTGGAAGCTATTGGCCAACTGGGGAAAGAAGGACAGGTGGTGAGGGTAAAGAACATTGCCCACCAGCTCAATGTGAAAATGCCGAGCGTGACCGAAGCCTTGAAGACCTTGGCCAAAGATGGGTTGATAAGACATGAGAAGTACGGCTATGTGGAGTTGGCCCGGAAAGGCAACCGTATAGCCAAAGAAATTTACGCTCGCCACCGGATCCTCTTCAAGTTCTTGAATCAGATCCTGGGGATAGATCCGAAAACTGCCGATGAGGATGCTTGCAAAATGGAGCACACTATCAGTTCGACTGCTCTGGAAAAATTGATAGAAATTATTAAGACTTTAGAGTCCTGTCCCCAGAAAGAGAGGAGGCTTAGAAAACCAGATTAGCAGTAACTGAGTTTAGCTTAAAGGAGAGGAGGGATGAATGGAACTAGGAGTAGGTAGTTTCGCCTGTTACAAACAGGAGCTGGTAGATTTTCTTCCCCTTTTTGCCCAATTTAATATTAGACAGATGGAACTCTGGACATTTTCAAGTTTCGCCAATCCTCTTCATTTCAAATACAAGGATGAAGAGTATCTGGAGGATTTTTTAGCTCTTTTGCTCAAATATAACCTCCGGGCCCCCTCCATCCATGCCCCCATCGATTCAGAGGTGAATATTTCCTCACCCGATCCCGCGTTAAGGGAAGAGGCATTAAAGGAAACCATAAAAACTATCGATGCCCTGGCAAAGTTAGGGGGAAAAATACTGGTTGTTCATCCCGGAGGGAAACTGATGGCCCGAGAAAAGCAGCTTAACCTGGCCTCTCGGAGCCTGCAAAGAATCGAGAGTTATTGCCGGAAACTCAATATAAGACTAAGCCTGGAGAATATGCTTCCCGGCTATGTGGGAAGTAAGGTAGAGGATCTTGAATATCTTCTCACCTCTCTCTCACCCAGGGCTGGCATTTGCCTGGATACGGGTCATGGCTTTCTTAATGAGAACCTCTTTGAGCTTATGGATGCTATGGGAGAGAGGGTTTTTCATCTGCACATTCAGGATACCCATGGGGGCAGCGATGAACATCTTCTGCCTTTTCAAGGCGAGATTGACTGGGAAAAGTTTATGATTAAGCTCACTCAGATTCATTATGAGGGCATCTTGATGATGGAAATAAGAGAGGGAAAGAATAACAGTCTGGAAGGTATTCTAGCCGGAGCCAGATGCGCCTTTGAGAAACTTACCAGTTTTTCATTCCCGCTTGCCTAGGAAAAAAGCTCCAGGGATGACAAAGATGAGAGGTGATAAATGAAAGTAATGGGAGTCATTGGCTACAAGGATAGCGGCAAGACATCTTTGGTGGTTGGCCTGTCACGAGAGCTCAAGAAAAGGGGGTACAGGGTAGCTACGGTAAAGCACATTCATGGAGAGATAGATCTTCCCCAAGCCAATACGGCCAAACATGGACAGTACACGGGGGAAGTAGCAGCCATTTCTGAGAGGGAATCAGCCGTCTTCTTTAAAAGAAAAAAGAGCCTTGAGGACATCATGGGATATCTGGAGGCGGATTTTATTTTAGTGGAGGGTTTTAAAAGTGAGAGAACCTATCCCAAGGTAGTCTGCCTGAGGAAAAAAGATGAGGCCAAAGATCTCTTTGATGGACTCCAGATTCTTGTAGCTGTGCTTTCCCCAAAAAAACTAAGGCTGGGCCTTCCAGTTTTTCACATCCTTAAGGATGTGGAGAGGATAGCGGATATTATTGAGAAGAGAGCTTTTAAATTGCCCAACCTCAACTGCGGAGCCTGTGGATACGAGACCTGTTATGAGCTGGCCAGAGAGATTATCGAAGGTAACAAAACGGATAAAGACTGTCCTGCCTTAAATCCTGGCACCGAGGTGAGGCTCGGGGGTAAGATCTTACCTATGAATCCTTTTGTTGACAGGATTGTTCAGAGCACCATCAAGGGGGTTCTTTCGTCTTTAAAAGGCTTCAGAAAAGGTAAAATCGAAATCGAAATAGGGGAGTAAAGGACGGAGATTGTGATGAATCAAGTATTTGGTCCGGTTCCCTCAAGGAGACTGGGATTTTCCTTGGGGATCGATCTCGTTCCTTTTAAGACCTGCACTCTTGATTGTGTATATTGCCAGCTGGGTCGGACAACCCATAAAACCCTTCAGAGGCAGGAATATATTCCCATGGGGGGAATTCTCCGAGAGGTAGAGAAAATCCTCAATAAGGGAAAGAGAGTTAGTTACATTACTTTTTCCGGCTCTGGTGAACCCACCCTGCATTCTGGAATAGGGAAGATCATTCCCAGGATAAAGCGTATTAGCTCTATCCCTGTAGCCGTATTAACTAATGGAACCCTTCTTGATCAAAGGCAGGTTCAAGAGGATTTATGGGCAGCGGATCTGGTTATCCCCTCTCTGGATGCAGTAGATGAGAAGACCTTTCAAAGAATAAATCGCCCCCATAGCTCTTTAAACACTAAGATGATCATCCAGGGTCTTGATGATTTCGCTGGGAAATTTCCGGGGAAAATCTGGCTAGAGGTTATGTTGGTAAGGGGATTAAACGATTCCAAAGAGCATATTCAGAAAATGGCTGATATCATTGGAAGACTTCCTGTGGAAAAAGTGCAGCTCAATACCCCCCATCGTCCTCCGGCGGAGGATTTCGCTAGGGCCGTATCATCTAAGGATTTGAGAAGACAAGGTAGAATCTTTGGGGGAAATTGTGAGATTATCCCGGATCTTGCTCCTGCCAGAGAGAAGATCTTGCCAGATGAAGAGGCAAAAAATATCGCTGAGGCTATCTTGTCCCTCGTTACCAGACGGCCGGTAAGCTTGGACGACATCTCATTGGCTTTGGGCCGACCGACAAATGAGATACTGAAGTATCTTGAGTTCTGGAGGAGTGGGGGCAGGATCAAATCCAGAGTTTATCAAGGGAAAAACTACTATCAGAAGAAAGATTAATGGATTCTCTATTCTTTAAGAGGGCCATAGTAAAGAGAAAGAAATGAGCCTTCCTTGCTGGATTAAGAAGAAAATTCCCCCAGCCGGGGCTCTTAGGGAGATGAAGGAGCTCCTTCGCTCTTTATCCCTGCACACCGTTTGCGAGGAAGCCGCATGTCCCAACATAGGGGAGTGTTTTTCTCAGAGGACCGCTACTTTTATGATTCTGGGAGATAGATGCACCCGATCCTGCAGGTTCTGTGGGGTAAGAAAGGAAAATCCAGCCCCTCCTGACCCTGAGGAACCTGGAAATATTGCCAGGGCGGTGAGGAAGCTCCATCTAGAATACGTAGTGGTAACTTCGCCTGCCCGGGACGATCTGGCTGATGGGGGAGCCAGCCATTTTGCATTCACCATCAAGGAGATAAAAAAGCTTGCCCATGGAATAAAAGTTGAGGTGCTGGTTCCCGATTTTAATGGCTCCCTATCCTCCCTTAGAAGGGTTATTGAAGCCGGACCTTATGTCCTGAACCATAACCTGGAGACAATTCCCCGCCTTTATCCCGAGGTAAGACCTGAGGCTGATTATGCTCGCTCCCTTAACCTCCTGAAGCAGAGCAGGAAGCTGGATCCCGATATTTACACCAAATCCGGCCTCATGGTGGGACTGGGAGAAAACGAGAAGGAATTAATTGAGGTGATGAAAGATCTCCGGGGGGTGGGTTGTGACATTTTGACCATTGGCCAGTATCTAAGACCTTCCTCCCAGAATATCCCGGTAAAGGAATACGTACCACCGGAAAAGTTCAAAGAATATGAGGAAACAGGAAAGTCCCTGGGTTTTCTTTCCATAGCCTCCTCCCCTTTTGTCAGAAGCTCCTATCAAGCTAAAGAGATTTGGACATACCCTCAAAAATTGCGAAATATGTGCCAATCATCTACCGATTACTTTCTGAAGAACTTGACCAATAAAGGAAAATAGCTTATCCTGGCTTAAAAACTACAAAACAACCTGCTCCCTAATAGCAAGAAAGGGAGGATAAGCCACATAAATACTGTAGCAGAGGAAAGGATTGAAAGTCAAGAGGAAAAGAAGCTCCAAAAGGTAAAGGAGTATCTTGCAGATAAAGCGAGAGAAATGGTAAAAGTTCATTAAAGGAATGCAAGTGGTGTCAAGAAAAAAGTTAGGAGAGGGTGGTGGTATATCATGTTGGATGTTTGCGTAATAGGGCACGTGACAAGAGATATAATAAGAATTAACAATAGAGAGAAAGAATTACCGGGTGGCACTGCATATTATTCCTCGATGGCTTTAAAAAGTCTTGGTTTGAATGTAGCTGTGGTCACAAAAATCGCCCACAACGATAGCTATCTGCTGGATGATTTAAATAGAAATAATATTTCTGTTGTCGTCAAGATGAGTCCTAAAACAACTATATTTGCGAATAGTTATGATGGGTATTTAAATCCTGGAGATTATTATACCAGGACACAAAAGGTGAGATCCATTGCTGCACCGTTTTCCATAGAGGATATAGCTGATATTTCTCCAACGATTTTCCACATTGGCTCCTTAACCAAAGGAGACATTCCCTTGGACGTGCTGAAGTTTCTGGCTAGAAAATCCATAATCTCGTTAGACGTGCAGGGATTTTTGAGAGAGGTGGCACAAGGTTCTGTAAAAATAAAAGATTGGGATGAAAAACGCGACGCACTTTCCCATATAGATATTGTAAAAGCTGATGAAACAGAAGCAAAAATTCTAACCGGTGAGGAAGATATAGAAAAGGCAGCAAAAACATTATCAGCCTTTGGCCCACATGAGGTAATCATAACGTTAGGTTCAAATGGGAGTTTAATTTATTGTAAAGAAAAATTCTATCGCATACCCCCCTGCCTTCAGGAAAGAATTATAGATCCCACGGGATGTGGTGATACATACATGGCTGGTTACCTGTATAAGAGGCTGGAAAGTATCGGTTCTATCCTAGATTTTAACAAGATAGGAAAATTTTCTGCTAGCATTGCATCTTTAAAGTTGGGAAGGTACGGCCCTTTCAAAGGTAGTCGGGAGGAGGTTGAATATTCTCTGGAAACGAGAGATGAATTTGAAAGCTTTAATAATCGCCACTGGAAGAGGTGGTAGGCTGGAGCTTTTAATGTCAAAAATTAATAAAACTTACGGGTGGACCTATATCGAAATATTGACGAGCCGGGCAACCTACACTATAATGAGCACGCACCAGAAGAGCATTCAGACAAATTTAAGGCGCAGTAAATAAAAAGGGGAGAAATTTCCCGAGATAAAGGAAGGAAGGTGCCTTTATATCGGTTCCTATGTAAAGACTGTGGGCAGGAGTTTACCAGGCTAACCTCCATAGGTAAAGAGAGTGAGGTTAAATGCGAGATGTGTGGAAGTTCAAAATTGGAGAAATTGATCCCCAGGTCTATCACTGGCCGGACTAAGGAAGGTGCTACTATCGGCATGAGCTCCTGTTCTACCTGCCGGGCAACAAGCTGTGCAAGTTGCTCCGAGTAGATTTTATCAAGGAGATAGTGGATGAGCTTATGGGAGGGAAGATTCAAAGAAGGTATGGATGAGTTAGCCAAAGAATTTACTTCTTCCATCGCCTTGGATAGGAAGCTTTATAAATATGATATTATGGGAAGTGTAGCCCACGTTAAGATGCTGGCAAAGTGTGGAATCATCCCCCCTGGGGAAGCCCGGAAGATCATCCAGACCCTTGAGACCATCCAAGAGGATATAGAAGCCGGAAGGCTTACCTTTGATGGGAAAGAGGATATTCATCTGGCCATCGAGGAGGAGATGATAAAAAGAGCGGGAGGGATTGGTAAGAAACTGCACACAGCTCGATCCAGAAATGATCAAATAGCCCTGGATGAAAGATTGTACTTAAGGGATGAGATAAGCGGGATACTTCATTTGATCGTTGATTTTCAAAAGACCCATCTTCAGCTCGCCAAATCTTATTCTGAGGTTATCCTCCCGGGGTATACACATCTTCAATATGCCCAGCCGATACTTCTCGCCCATTACCTTCTGGCCTATTTTTGGATGCTGGAAAGAGATAAGGAAAGGCTCAAGAGCTGCCTTAAGCGGGTAAATGTAATGCCTCTGGGGGCGGGAGCTCTGGCTGGCACCTCCCTTCCTATTGATAGAGACTACGTAGCCGAGCTTTTGGACTTTCCTAAAATAAGCGAGAACAGCCTGGATACAGTAAGTGATCGGGATTATCTTTTAGAATTTCTGGCTGCTTCAGCCTTGTTGATGATGCATCTATCCCGTCTCTCTGAAGATCTCATTCTCTGGTCCTCTCCTCCCTTCTCCTTCATTGAGATAGAAGACGCCTTCACCACTGGCTCATCGCTCATGCCCCACAAAAAGAATCCGGACGTAGCTGAACTCATTAGAGGAAAGACAGGTCGAGTTTATGGGGACCTTATCTCCCTCCTTACCATCATGAAGGGCCTACCCCTCTCCTATAACCGGGATATGCAGGAAGATAAACTCCCCTTACTTCAGACGCCAGGGATTGTAAAGAAAAGCCTGGCGATCTACACTCGAATGTTAAAGAACATAAAAATCAACACTGACCAGATGGAAAAAGAGGCCCGACAAGGCTTCTTCGCTTCTACAGATCTTGTAGATTATCTGGTAGAGAGAGGAGTTCCCTTCCGAGAAGCCCACCAGCTCCTGGGAAGGATGGTTAAATACTGCCTGGAAGAGGGAAAAAGATTTGAAAATCTCACTTTAGAGGAATATGGTCATTTCTCGCCCCTTTTTGAAAAAGATGTCTTTGAGAGGATGGGACTTAAGAGGTGTGTTTTCGGCAAAAATTCCGCTGGGGGAACAGGCAAAAGGAGCCTGAAGACTCAGATGGAGCTCGCCAAATTGAGACTGGAGGAGAAGATATGAGAGAGCCCTCATTCAATGAAGAATCTTCTTTCCAATACAAAAAGGGAAAACTTTTCTGTGAAGATACCTCCATTTCTCAAATTGCTGATGAAATAGGGACTCCCCTTTATCTTTACAGCCACAGAGCCCTCGTGAGCAACTATGAGAGATTAAAGGGGACTTTCAGGAGGCTTTCCCCCCTCATCTGCTACTCCCTCAAGGCTAACGCTAATCTCGCCCTCTGTCGGATCCTGGCTGGGCTGGGAGCCGGGGCTGATATTCTCTCTGGTGGAGAGCTATACAAGGCCCTTTTGGCGGGATTTCCTCCCAAAAGGATAGTATTTGCCGGGGTAGGGAAAACCAGGCAGGAATTGGAATTTGCCTTGAGAGAAGAGATCTTTATGTTTAATGTGGAATCGCAAGGGGAGCTAGAGCTTCTGGAGGAGCTATCAAGGGAGCTTGATGGGAGGATAAGGGTTTCCTTAAGGATAAACCCGGACATTGACCCTGAAACTCACCCCTATATCACCACCGGTCTCAGAGAGAACAAATTTGGACTGGAGATGGATGAGGCAGAGCAGCTTTACCTGAAACTTAAAGACTCTAAGAATATTGTGCCTAAAGGAATCCATTTTCACCTGGGCTCCCAGATTACCACAACTCGACCCTACCTTATATGTGTTGAAAAGATGGGCAAGTTCATATCTCGTCTGAGGGGAGAAGGGGTTAACCTTGAGTATATGGACATGGGAGGAGGTTTTGGTATTGCCTACCGGGAGAAGGAGTCTCCCTTAGACATAGAAGAGCTAGCCAGTCAAATCGCCCCTCTTATTCAAGAGTATGAACTAAAGCTTATCATGGAACCCGGAAGATATCTGGTAGCCAATGCAGGCATAATGGTCACTCAGATTCTCTATGAAAAAAGGAGAAAAGAAAAAAAATTCTTGATTGTAGACGCAGGAATGAATGATCTTATAAGACCGGCTCTTTATGGAGCCTATCATGAGATAAAAAAAATCCAGGAACCAAAGAAAGCCTCCCCCATGGAACTGGTGGATGTAGTAGGGCCGGTATGCGAGTCAACGGATTTCCTGGCTAAGGATAGATCCCTTCCCCGGAGCCAGCGGGGTGAATACCTGGCTATAATGGATGCTGGCGCCTATGGATTCTCCATGGCCTCTTCCTACAATGCCCGGCTTTTGCCTCCCGAAGTTCTGGTAAGGGGGGAAAAATGGACTCTTATCCGCAGACGAGAGGGCTATTCTGATCTGACCAAGACTGAAGCCACTAGCCTTGAGGAGGAAAATCTCATTCCTTCCTATCCCCTCCCCTTCGCTAAACTTCAGGGCAGTGGCAATGATTTCATTGTAGTGGATAACCGAGCCAATTTAATAAAGGATGGGAGGAGTTTGGCCATGAAACTCTGCCCCCGGAAAACAGGTATAGGAGCCGATGGCCTTCTCCTTCTGGAGGAATCCCAAGGGGCAGATTTTAAGATGCGCATCTTCAATCCTGATGGTTCGGAGGCAGAGATGTGCGGCAACGGCGCCAGATGCATAGCTCAATTTGCGTATCTCAAGGGTATTGTTGGAAGAAGATGCAGGTTCGAGACTCTAGCTGGGATCATCAGCTGCCAGATCCAAGGAAGACAAGGAAGAAAAGTAAAGATTGGAATGGAAGAGCCGCAGGATCTCCGCTTAAACTTGAGGTTATCCTTGAAGGGAGAAATTTATGAAGGCCATTACCTGAACACAGGAGTGCCTCATTTTGTCCTCTTCACCCCCAGGGTGGACCAAGTTCCCTTAAAGGAGCTAGCTCCTTCCATAAGGAATCATCCGAAGTTCCGACCCCAGGGAACCAATGTAGATTTTGTGGAAGTAGAAAAGGGAAGTGCTCTTAAGGTAAGAACCTATGAAAGGGGAGTAGAAGAAGAGACCCTGGCCTGTGGTACGGGAGCGGTGGCCTCAGCCTTAACCAGCAATCTAACCTGTGGAATCCCATCGCCGGTGCGGGTAAAAATGAAGGGAGGGGATCTTTTCGTCTATTTTGAACGGGCTAAGGACAACAGTTTCTCTCAGGTTTTCTTGGAAGGGGAGGCTCGCCTCATTTTTGAGGGTAAAATTAGTGAGGAGGTTGAAAATGCTTAAGGGGTGTTATGTAGCTGTGGTAACTCCGTTTAGAAGAGGGGAGATTGATGAGAGAGCATTTAAGGAACTCATTCGCTTTCTGGTGGAAAAAGGCGTAGATGGAATAGTTCCCTGTGGTACCACCGGTGAGTCACCTGCTTTATCCCATGAGGAACACCGAAGGCTCATTAAGCTGGCCGTCCAAGAGGCAAGAAAAAGGGTAGCTGTTATTGCCGGTACTGGATCCAACAGCACAAAAGAGGCAGAAGAATTAACCCAGTTCGCCAAGGAGTGTGGAGCCGATGGGGCACTGGTGGTCGCTCCATATTACAACAAGCCCACTCCGAAAGGGCTGGAATCTCATTACCGCCGACTGGAGAAAATTGGCCTTCCTCTAGTGATCTATAATATTCCTTCTCGCACCGGAGTAAATATTCCTCCCAGCCTAGTAGCTAAACTGAGTCAGTTAAATAACATTGTGGGGATTAAGGAAGCCAGTGGCAGCATGGATCAGGTGTCCAATATCCTCGCAGAGTCTGCGCCTAACTTTTCTGTTGTTTCCGGGGATGACTCTCTCACCCTACCCATTCTTTCCCTGGGAGGGGTAGGGGTAATCTCTGTAGTAGCCAATATTTTGCCAAAGGAGACGCAAGATTTGGTGTCTTCCTATCTGAGGGGTGATATTGGGAGGGCAAAAGAGCTTCATTATAAGTTATTCCATCTCTTTAAGGCTATGTTCATTGAAACCAACCCTCTTCCCATAAAAACAGCCATGGCTCGTCTGGGAATGATCGAGAAAGAATGGCGACTCCCTCTGGAGGCAATGGAAAAGGAAAATGAGAAAAAGTTGGAAGAGGCCTTATCCAATTATGGACTCATATAGCCTATGAAAAGTGTATATCTCGATCCTTCCGTTCCCTCTGCTTGCCACGAAAGGGCCCAGCCGGAAAGACGCAAGATCACCCGGCGCTGGTGGGAAGAGAAAATTCATCGATACCGAGTCCTAGTCTCCAGCCTCACCATGGAAGAGATAGAGGCACTGGAAACCAGAGAGAAGAGAGAAGCTATCCTCTCTCTAATATGTGATTTCCCCCTCATAGAGATAACTCCTTCCGCGGAAAGACTGGCTAAAAGGTACATTCACCAAAGAATCATCCCCCTTAATGCCCTCAATGATGCACTGCATATAAGTCTGGTGGCAACTCATAACATAGACATCCTCCTCAGCTGGAATTTTGCCCACCTGGTGAAACCCCAGGTAGAAAGAAAGATCAATGCTTTCAATTTGATAAGTGGATATCCTAGAATAAGAATTGCTAGCCCCAAAGATTTGATGGAGGAAGAATTCTCATCATGACAAAAAGAATTACCGTCCCTACCCGCTCTAAGACAGAACTGGTCGATATCACCCCCGAGATAGAGAAAATAGTAGAGGCCTCAGGGGTAAAGGAGGGGATCTGCTGGGTGTTTATTCCTCATACTACGGCCGGGATAACCATCAATGAAGGGGCCGACCCTAGCGTGAAGAGAGACATTCTGTCCCGACTGGATAAACTCATTCCTGGGGCAGAGAGTTACGAGCACCTGGAAGGAAACGCTCCTGCTCATATAAAGGCATCTATTGTGGGCAGCTCACAAACTCTCATTATTGAGAATGGAAAGCTCCTGCTCGGCACCTGGCAGTCGGTATATCTATGCGAATTCGACGGCCCCAGGCACCGAAAGATCATAATAAAGGTTGAATAAGAGGATGGCACCTTAAGGAGGAAAATCCATGAAAAGGAAGTTAAAGAGGACGTTTTTCGGCTTAACGGCTACCCTTTTAATCCAGAGCTTTTTTATAGGCTCATTATGGGCTAAAGCGTGGCAACCATTTGAGTTCTCTGGCAGGTATGAAAAGTACAAATATGAAGCTAAGATAAATAACCGACTCCTTTACCATACCTTCTTAGTTGAGCCTAAGGATGAAACCTTCGAAGTATCCTACATTTTTAAACTCACCGGAGTAAAAGGAGAAGATTTGGAATATGGATTCTCTGGCCAGCCATTCAGCGGGATAGAGACCCTTAAGCCCATCCTGGGGGCTATTTTCCAGAAGCAAGAATTCCAGGTAGGCGAGAAACTTATTATTCCTGGCATTGGGTCTCTTGCCTGCACCGGTGTAGAAACTCTGGCTGGTCTAGAAGGCAAGGTTTTCGTAGTATCACTGGTCGGATCAAATGCCAAAACTGAATTTGTGATCAAGGAGAACCTAGGACTCCCTTTGAGGCTGACCATAATCAATGCTGAAGGAGGTCGGGAGCTAGAGACCAAACTAATAGAATATGAAACTCGCTAAGGAGAAAAGGTGCCTCGGGTCTACATTGGATTGGGTTCAAACCGAGGAGATAGGCTAAAGAATCTGCAAGATTCCCTATCTCACATAAAAAAGGAGATAGAGGTAAGGAGAGTATCTTCTCTTTATTTAACAGAACCGGTGGGAATGAAGGGAAGCTGGTTTTTGAATTGTGTCATCGAAGGCGAAACAGAGCTGGATCCCAATGAGTTAATGGATACATTACTCGCCATAGAGAAAGAGATGGGCCGGGTAAGAAAAAAAAAGAAAGAAGAGCGAATAATTGATCTGGATCTCCTGCTTTACCAGGGGAGGATACTCAAAGAAAAAGGCCTTATTCTGCC
Organism: Candidatus Aerophobota bacterium; assembly: GCA_030602545.1. GTDB lineage: Bacteria > Aerophobota > Aerophobia > Aerophobales > AE-B3A > SOJT01. The sequence goes on along the minus strand of JAUVZN010000011.1, from coordinate 1,351 downwards.
CCACCCCCGTTTGCATAAGCGAGGGTTTGTTCTGGTTCCACTAGTGGAAATCAATCCTCATCTTTATCATCCAGTCCTGAAGAGAACGGTGAAGGAGATCCTGAATGGACTCAAAGATTCCCACTGGATAGAAAAATTCTCCAGAGTTTTCTTGACAGAGGAGAGCTGATCGATATAATCAAGGTCAAATCTTCAAGAGATATTGCATTGAAAAGCATGACCGCATACGGGGAAGGGAGGGAGAAAACCGAGGAAATTAATCTCCTCCTCCAGATAAAATCGGTCAATCATAGATTTTTGGAACTAGAAATTAAATCTCTAGGAGAGATTCCCCTGCGCATGGAGGCAAAAATAAGGGACAGGGTGAAAGCCAAAGTAGCCCGGGGGAAAGTTACCATCAATATCCGGATAAAGAGAATAAAGCTACCCATCTATAGTATCGTAGCTAATCAAGCACTAGCCTCCCGTTACTACAAAGTCCTCTCTCAACTTTCAGATTCCCTGGATTTGGGGGAGCGGATCTCTCTCTCGCATCTGTTGAATCTTCCCGAGGTAATTTTCTTGGAAAGATCGGAGGAAAACGGGGATAAGGTCGAAAAACCACTGTTTAAAGCTTTATCTAAAGCTCTAGCAGATTTTCTCCGGATGCGGGAAAGAGAAGGCAGGAATCATCTTCACAGCATCCAAGCATGCGTTGAAGGAATAGAAAAATCTCTTCCTCTCATAGAAAAAGAACTCTCCCTGGCTCAGGAAGACTACCAGAGAAAAATAAAGAAGAGTTTGGAAGAGCTTTTAGAAAAGGAAACCAAGGAAAAAATCGTGAATGAGATTCCCCTTCTCCTTTCTCGGGGAGATATCAGTGAGGAGAAAGTGCGGTTTCAGTCCCATTTAGAGGAACTCAAAAGAACCTTACAGAAAGCAGGGCCCATAGGAAAAAGATCAAGTTTTATACTTCAGGAACTCCACCGGGAAATCAATACCGTAGGAGCAAAGACAGATTCTTTTGCTATCTCCCGGCTTGTGGTTAAGATAAAGGACTATCTGGAAAGAATCAGAGAGGAAATTCTCAATGTTGAGTAGAAAATCGAGTCCATCTGGCGGAGGGGGAATTTGCTAAAGAAAAAGAAGGGGCTCATCCTCGTGATCTCTGCTCCATCCGGAGCAGGCAAAACGACCTTGTGTAAAAGGATCCTGCAAGTTTCCTCTTCATTTATCTCTTCCGTGTCTTTTACCACTCGCCGTCCTCGCAGAAATGAGATTGAGGGAGTAGATTATTATTTCGTTTCTCAAGAAGAATTTCAAAAGATGATAGAGAAAAGAAGATTCATAGAATGGACCGAGGTTCACGGCC
>JAUVZN010000059.1 GCA_030602545.1 Candidatus Aerophobota bacterium | reverse complement strand
GACAGTTACTGCTTGACCAAAAATTTTCTTTCTGTTGGTCGCAGTCGGATAAATTGAATCCATCGAACCCGCTAGTCCAAGACGACTATGTTAAATTTCTAAAGGTTCTTTATAGACTTCAGACATCTTCTTCAAATCTTGCCATATCCCTTCTGAAATTGGAATTCCCTTTTTTCTTCTTTCTTCTTCAATTTTTAACTCTATTTCTCCCGGAACGAAAACTCCCTTGGATCCTTCAGCCAGAGGAGATGATTTGACCTCTTGGATTACCCAATTTAATCTTTCCTTAAAATCCTTTAAATCCATAAAACTTTCAATATCAATTGCACCAAAACAGTGCCCCACATCTAAAGGGCTCCGGATTTCTTTAAACCATAAGGGAATCTGTCCCAACATTCCTGCCCCAGTAAGAACTCCACTTAAAATTTCCATCATGATTGCTAATCCATAACCTTTATGTTCTCCAAATGGAAGTAATGCCCCTCCTTCAGGGAAGTCATTGGGATTTTCTGTATTTCTTCCATACCGATCTATTATCCAGCCTTTAGGGATTTTTTGGTTGTTTTTTGCAGCTAATCTTACTTTACCTCCAGCTACTCTACTCATAGCAATATCCAGGACTACTGGCTGCCTCACTTGATAAGGAACGGCAATGGAAAGGGGGTTGTTTCCTATTGCTCTTTTAGCTCCTCCCCATGCAGCCATAACTGGAGTCGAATTGGAGATGGAGAAGCCGATCATATTAGCCTCGGCTGTCTTTACAGCATAATACGAGGCAACTCCGTAATGAGAACTTGCTCTTACTCCTACAAAGCAAACTCCTGCCTCTTTTGCTTTTTTCATAGCTAATTTTGTAGCATGCATACCAACTATTTGCCCCATTCCATTATCCCCATCAAGCAAGACCGATGCTGCTTTTTCTTTGATTTTTTTTATTCTCGGTTTGGTCTTTGTACCCCCTTCTTCTAGTCTTTGGACATAAAAGGGAAACCTCATAATACCATGGGAATCAATCCCTCTTAAATCGGCGAAAAGAAGAGAATCAGTAGCTACAAAGGCATCTTCCTGAGATAGCCCAACTTTCCTGAAAATATTTTCACAAAATGTTCTTAATTTCTGTTCTTGCAATTTAATTTCCATTCTCTTTACCCCAACTTCTGGACATCTGAGACTACCTTTACCCTGGCGTCCTTTATTCGGGCTTGAATTACTTTGTTATAGGGGAAAGTATCCTGGAATTTGTCATAAGTAACAACTTCTTTCAAGCCCGCTGCTCTTAAACCTTTGGCCAATCTATGTGCTGCTTCCCCAAATCCACGAAAACCCCCTCTTGCCTAGGGAAGAGTCATCACGATTATTATCCCCCCCTTTTTATAAGCTAGCTTAGCCTTTAGCTGCATCTTTAAGGCTCACAACCTCTCCTCCGGCTTCACTCTTCTTGAAGTCCTTTGGCTTCTAATACCTTATCAAGCCCCAACAGCTCTAAGGTTAGCTTTCCTGCCACGAGTTCTCTCATCATTTCCTCCTCTTTCTTCTCCCTCTCCTGGGATTTTTTCAGTATTTCCTCTGCCCTCTCTTTAGGAATGATCGCTACTCCATCATCGTCACCAAGGATGATATCTCCAGGATTAACCAGGACATCTCCGCAGGAGATAGGATGATTGATAAACTCTATGGTTTCTTTTACAGTTCCTTTCATACATAACCCCCGAGAGAAAACCGGGAATCCCCGTTTCTTAATAGCCACCCCATCGCGGACACTTCCATCCAGGACTAACCCTGCAATTCCCCTGGCCTGCGCAGCCACAGTTAGAATCTCGCCCCAGTATCCAGCTTCCGTGCAACCCACGCAAGCCACAAGAACATCACCGGGCTCGGCGATGGCAACAGCTTTATGCAACATGAGATTGTCTCCCGGGTGGCAACGTACCGTTATAGCAGGGCCACAAACCTTCATCCCACCATATATGGGTTTGATGTCGCTCATCATTGCACCAGTCTTTCCCAGCGCCTCATGTGCAGTAGCAGGCGCTATTTCCCGAAACTGGGCTAAGACCTCTTTACCAGGTCTTTCAACTTTCCTGACCACATGGGCCATTTGGACTACCTCCCATTTCAGAATTGAGATTTTGTTTTTTTATTTTTGCCTCCTCTCGTGCAGTATATTTTAGCAGCGCGCTGTATGTTAGCGAAAAATGGGGCATCTGTCAAAAACACCCCTAGTTTGAGGACTTTTTTGAGGGTGAGATGTTCGTATTAGGATTTAATGCATCAAAGTTAATATTTTGATAATTTACAAGAAGAGGATAGTAATTTGAGAAATTGTTTAAGGATTTGCTTGCCGTGCCATTTGCCACCCTTTCGGGGGAAAGTTCCGTATCATTCAGTTTTTTAGCTATTTGAGTCTGGCTTGAATGAGATTCTTGATATGATTTAAAAATTAGTTTTACAATTTTAGTCTCTTCTGGGTCAGCTTCAAGTTTCTTTTTTGAGAATTGGCTACAGTGATACTGCACACTTTCTAAAAGGAGAATGCAACAGAACCTATTACTTTAAGAAAGAGGTCTGGGCGGCAAGCAGGAGCATTCTAAGATGAGGCGAAACTCGGGCCGTCCTGGTTTGACAATGCACCAGAATTTGATATTCTAAGCCTGCCTGGGGTCATTAACCCCCTATTCCTAGGGAATTCTATATGGAAGGGAAAAAATGCCACTACCTCATATCTATACTGTAGCTGAGATTACTGCACGGGTAAAAAGGTTAATTGAGGGATCGAGAGGTCTTCAGGAGATATGGGTGCGGGGTGAAGTTTCCAATTTCAAGCCTTCCTCACGTCATCTCTATTTTTCCCTGAAAGATGAAAATGCCTTACTTTCATGTGTCATGTTCGAGAGCCGGAAAAATAACCTCAAGTTAGCTCTGAGTAATGGAATGGAGGTAATGGCAAGGGGAAGCATAGGAGTTTACGGAGCTCGCAGCAGTTATCAACTTTATGTGGAGGAGATTGTATCCGTTGGAAGAGGGATTCTTTATCTCAAGTTTGAACAGCTCAAGGAAGAGCTCCAGAAGGAAGGCTATTTTGATCCTGAGCATAAAGTTCCCCTTCCCTACCTTCCCCGAAGAGTGGGCGTGGTTACTTCTCCAAAAGGAGCGGCTATCAGGGATATTATTTGGGTGCTGAGGGATCGCTTCCCAAATTTAGAGGTTGTTCTTGCCTTCTGCCGGGTTCAAGGTGAAGGAGCGGCTGAGGAAATTGCCCAGGCTATTCAGGGTCTAAACGATTATAGGAAAGTTGATGTGATCATTGTGGGTCGAGGAGGAGGATCTCTGGAGGACTTGTTTGCCTTTAATGAGAGGGTAGTGGCAGAGGCTATCTATAAATCTGGGATTCCCATTGTCTCAGCGGTGGGTCACGAGATAGATTTTACCATTTCTGATTTTGTGGCTGACTATAGGGCTCCTACCCCTTCAGCTGCTGCCCAGAGGGTGGTTCCCAAAAAGGAAGATTTGATCAAACTCATTGGAAATAAAAAGGAGAAGCTCACCTATTTTATAGCTGATCGTCTCAAAACCCCCCGTTCAGATCTGGAAGGGATAAAAAGTTCTCTTCCTTTTAAGTATCCTCTTCGATCTATTCAGAATCTTGAGCAAATTGTAGATGAGCTAACCAAGAAGCTTTTTTTCTCCCTTCGCAGAAAACACAAGTGGGAAAGTTATCGGCTCTCTGTCTTAAGTCATACTTTGGGACAACTTGTTCCTAAAGAGAGAATTCATCTGATCAGGGAAAAGTTGAAAGAGGAGAAAAATAGACTCCTTAGCTTCATCAAAAGAAAATTGGAGAGGGAAGAGGAGAGGGTGAATTTTTTGGAGAATAGACTAAAGAGTCTTTCTCCCCTGTCCATCCTGGAGAGGGGCTACAGTATTTGCTTTAAACATCCGGAGCAGGAAATAATCAAAGACTGTCGACAACTCAAGGAAGGAGGAAAGATCAGGGTAAAACTCCACAGGGGAGGAGTTTACTCCACGGTCTACAAAATCGAGGAGGAGAGGCGTGAAATTTGAGGAAGCTATGGAGAAACTAAAGAGAATTACCGAGCAGCTTGAGGAGGGTAATCTTTCCTTAGATGAAGCTCTAGAGAGATTCGAAGAAGGGATGAAACTCATAGATTTTTGTGAAAAAGAGCTGGGAGAAGCGGAGAAAAAAATCCAGGTTCTAGTGAAGGAAAAAGATCACCTCAAGCTTAAGGAGTGGCGGGAAGAGAAGATAGAGGATCAGAGGAGGGAAGATAGAAGTGAGGAGGAAGATAAGAATCAGCCGGAGGAGGATTCTGATTTTCTTTTTAAGGAATAGGAAAATTAATACAAAAGAGAAGGTAAAAGGATGCAGCAGTTGTTAGAAGAAATAAAGAGTCTAGAGGACCTGAAACTTTTGAGTCTGGAGGAGCTGAAACTTCTGGCCTCAGAGATAAGGGAGCTTATCATCCATACAGTGGCGCATCAAGGGGGACATCTCTCCTCCAACCTGGGAGTGGTGGAGCTCACCATCGCTCTTCACCGGGTTTTCCATAGTCCAGAGGACAAAATCATCTGGGATGTGGGACATCAATGCTATACCCATAAGATTCTTACCGGAAGATGGGAGAAATTCTCTACTCTGCGGCAGAAGGGAGGAATATCGGGTTTCCCCAGGAGAGAAGAGAGTGTACATGATTCTTTCAATACTGGGCACAGCAGTACTTCTATCTCGGCGGGTCTGGGAATGGCTTGCGTCCGGGATCTTAAAGGAGAATCCTACTCGGTGGTAGCGGTGATAGGTGACGGAGCCCTAACCTCGGGAATGGCTTACGAGGCTTTAAATAATGCCGGCTCTCTGAAGAAAGATCTCATAGTGGTCCTCAACGATAATGAGATGTCCGTTTCTTTCAGTGTCGGTGCTCTTTCCATGTATTTAAATCGATTGAGGACGAATCCAGAGTATAACAGACTAAGAGAGGATCTCCGGCATCTGGTCCAGGTAACCCCTTTCTTGAAAAGAGAGGGCATGGAGCTTATTGAGAGAACAGAAAGAAGGTTAAAGGGATTGGTTCTCCCAGGAACTTTCTTTGAGGAGCTGGGTTTTCGATATTTTGGCCTTATTGATGGTCACAATCTCCGTGATGTAATTGAAATCTTAGAGGGAGTGAAGAATCTTAAAGGACCTATCCTGGTTCATGTGGTTACCAAAAAGGGGAAAGGATATAGATTCAGCGAGGAGAATCCGTGTCTTTACCACAGTTCTTCTCCCTTTAATCTGACCACAGGCCAGCCAAAAGGAAGAGAGGGTAGAAGCTGGAGCAGTGTCTTTGGAGAAACTTTACTTAGGCTGGCAGATGAAAATGAGAAAATTGTGGCTATAACTGCAGCTATGTCAGAAGGGACAAAACTATCCGAGTTTAGAAAGAAATTCCCTGAAAGATTCTTTGATACAGGGATTGCTGAATCTCATGCGATAACTTTCGCTGCTGGAATGGCCTCAAGAGGATATAGGCCCATAGTAGCTATTTATTCTACTTTCTTGCAGCGAGCTTATGATCAGATCCTTCATGATGTTGCCTTGCAGGATATTCCTGTAGTGCTGGTGCTGGATAGGGCGGGAATAGTGGGTCCAGATGGCCCCACTCATCAGGGAATATTTGATATTGCCTATCTTCGTCATCTGCCCAATCTTATCCTGATGGTTCCTCATAATGCCAGGGAACTTCAGGATATGCTTTATACGGCGGTTAAGATAGATCATCCCGTTGCCATCCGCTATCCCAAGGGAACACCCCCTCCTCCTCAGCGGGGGGGGAAATTTAGAAGACTTGCTATAGGCAAAGCCCAGATCCTTCGCCAGGGGAAAGATGCGGCAATATTTGCCCTCGGTTCTATGATTCCTCCTGCTGAAGAAGCATGCCAGGACCTCGCCAAGAAAAAGGTGAGTCCTATTTTGGTTAATCCTAGATTTGTTAAGCCTCTGGATGAGGATTTAATAGTCGAGCTGGCCAGCAGAACCAGGAGGATTCTCACTGTAGAAGAAGGAGTCCTTAAAGGAGGATTTGGTTCAGCTGTTCTGGAGTTATTACAGGAGAGAGGGGTGAGTGATTGTCGGGTTAAAAGACTGGGTCTGCCCGAGAAATTCCTGGAACAGGGAAAGAGAGAAGAACTTTTGAGCACATATGGACTTAGCAGGGAAGGGATGGTTAAGGCCGTAGATGAGCTAATGAGAGATTAGAAAATGTTTGGAAGGATAGGGATAATCGTAAATCAGGAGAAAAAAGATGCACTGAAGGATGCTCGGTTGGTGCTAGAATGGCTGGAGAGTAAAAAAATTCAAGTTTTCCTCTCACCCTGGCTGGGGGAAAGAATCGATCGAGCGGATCTTATTGTGGAGAGGGAAAAGATGGGCAGGAGCGCTCAGCTTGTTGTGAGCCTCGGAGGAGATGGAACCCTGCTTAGAGCAGCTCGAGACTTTGCTTCCTGCCATACCCCTCTTTTAGGCATCAATCTGGGGGGATTGGGATTTCTTACTGAGATCCCTATCTCTAAATACAAAGAGGGACTTACCAGGATCCTGAAAGGGGAATACAAAGAGGAGAAGCGTCTTATGCTCAAAATAGCCGTTCATCGGGCTAGAAAAAAGGTGGGCAGTTTTATTGCTCTTAATGATGTTGTTATTAGTAAAGCCGGTATCCCTCGTATTATTAACCTGAGAACCTTTGTTTCCCATGAGTTTATCACCACTTACTCTGCGGATGGGCTGGTGATTTCTACTCCTACCGGTTCTACCGCCTATTCCCTTTCCTCCGGGGGTCCTGTAGTACATCCTAATTTGGGGGTGATAATTCTTTCTCCCATCTGTGCCCATACTTTAGCGGTAAGGCCTCTCATCGTTTCCCGGAGAGAGAAAATAAAAGTAATTCTTGAGTGTGGTTTAGAGAAAGTTCTTTTAACTATGGATGGCCAGGTGGATTTTGACCTTGAGGATGGGGATGTCATCAGAGCCGAGGAAGCTTCCTATCAGGCTATTCTCATTCGGATGCAGGAGAAATTTTTCTTTAAAAC
>JAUVZN010000002.1 GCA_030602545.1 Candidatus Aerophobota bacterium | reverse complement strand
TAGGAGAAAGCGGTCGATATCCTACTTTTATACAAAAGAGGACAGATCAGTTTGAGGAGGAAGCCGCTGGCTGGTGGACCTTCAGGTTTGGTCCCACACTTATTCCCTAACACAAGTCTCAATTCCGGTGCGTCAGCCCGTTTCGATTTAGACCCCAATATTTGCCCAGGAGTAATAGTAACATCTGAAACTAGTCGATACTTGCTAGGATTTAGAAGAGATCTGCTGTCTTTTTTGTGAGCTTAAACTGCTAATGGTGCCACCTGACCAAAAGTCAAGTTTCTTCCTCCTGGGGAGCCTGTTTTAGAGAATCTCTGTCGTCTGGTTTAAGACTCTTTGCCAGCTTCACGTACTGTTTAACCAGTCCGTTACTCATCGAGGTGACAAACGAGATATCTTTGATGATCATTCCTCTTTTGGTGCAGATCGACAACCTGAGAGAGTCCTTTGAGATACCTGTCTACTGCTTCGGGAGTATGATGGGTCTCCTGGGCTATTTGTGAGGTGCTTTTGTTCTCAGTGAGTTTCTTTCTGCAAATAGTTGCTTTGTGACTAACGCTTCGGCCCAGATCATGAATGGTACCCCTACGAGGTACCATAGTCCTCTGCTCCTTCTCGTAAGCTCTAATGCGCCTGGATACAAGAGTTGGACATACCTTGGAGATGGTAGCTACATCGATCTCGGAGAGAACTGCGCCTTGCTCCTCTGCCTCTTGGAAAAGGCGTACCCAGGCATCGCGTCTAATATCACCTAGAAGTACACCATTCAGGTATTTCGAGATATCGTCCGGATGAAGAATCGTTAAAACTACAGGCTTTGTTTTGGTTTCGGTGATTGATTTCTTGTACCCCAGTTTCTCATTCTTATTCACTGCCAGCCAGATCATCTGCCCTGGCCTCAGATACGAGGTGGGTGGATAATAGGCTTCAACCAGTCTTCTCAGCTCTTTGACAAAAAGGCTCACCACCATAGTTCCCTGAAGGAACGGGAACTCTCGGGTGACGAACTGAGTCAGTGCAGCCTCAAAACTCTTCCCCATCATTGGCCGGTAGTAGGTAGTTCGCCAGTCTTGTTTCACGGGAGTTTCCCCCCTTTTTTGTCTTTGAGAGGGGGGGAGGAATCGTGAGCTAGCGAGGTAATCTCTCTGAGACGCTCTCTATAGGTAGAGTTGTTATACCTCTGGTAGAGACTCTGATACTCTTTGACTAGTCTCTCACAGATGCCAACCAGGAAGGCTATCTCTCAGTATGAGAGACTGCTCTCATACTGAGACGTAAGATAGGCTACCTTGGCAAAGTGGAGAATGTATCGCTCCACCGCCTTCAGTGAATGGTAGGTCCTACGTCCAATTTCCGAAGGCTGAATCCGTTTGATGAAGTGCTCCACAACTTGAGTTTTGTGGGTGATGGTGGGACCAATATCCTTATACCATCCTCTGAGGGGAACATGAATGTCTTGCTTCTGAAAGTACTTGACATCACGGGTCGCGGTGCGTACACCGCAGTTGAGAATCCTGTAGGCGATATCTTCCCGGGTAAGAAGGACATCCTGCTCCAGTGCTTCGGTGGTAATACGAAGGAGTCTTTTTCGGCGAAGGGCTGTAACTCCGCTCTTGCCACCAGCGATACGAGTTGCCTGATCCTCTATTCCGCCGTCGAGGGTAATCACCGCCTCTGCGAGGAGGCACTCTTTCAGGGGTTTTCCGGCCGGCTCCGAGGCGGAGACCCCGATCACCTTCATTTGTCCGGGTTTTATCTTTTTGAAGTCCTCATTGCCTACATCCCCGAGGTTGAAGGTGGACTTTGCAACATCCAGGATTGCCCGAGCAACAAGGGCGGACAGTTAGCTCCTTCCTGGATGGATCCCAAGAACATCTGCTCCATTGTCTTCGCTCTCAGCCGTTCCTCAAGGTGAATCTTTTGCTGGCTGCTGGATACGATCATTGTTTATGACCTCCTGTCGCTTCTTACTCACTATACTACGTTTCTCTTACATCATAGCAAGAGGTCATGTGGCACTATACATATTTAATTGCAGCAACTTTTGCGAGGCAGCGAAGTTTGACACAGGGCTGGAGTATGCTACCATGTACTCGAGGTCAAGTCTGGGTTGCACAGCCCGATCTGCAGACGTCTGACTGGAAACGAACCGGTCACTCTAAGAGAATACGTTCTGCTCTCAAAAGGACAATCCTTCTTACTCCCACTCAAGCTGCAAAAATCCTCCCTCAGCAGGGCAAAAACAAGACACAATTCTGCACCACATAAGATGGCTTTGCAGAACGAATTCTAAGACACCCCATTCCGAACAAGGGGCGTTCTGGCATTTGTGCACGTTATCTCAGGTACTATCGCGGGACACGTCCTGATGGAGCTATATGAGGCTCGGATTTAGACGAAGGGGGGTGATCACGAGTGCGGATCACAGAGAGTGTCGACCTTCCACAATCTCTCATAGATGCCCAAAGAAATCAAGAGCTGGTGGTCTTTGCAGGTGCAGGCATTTCTATTGGCCCACCTTCAAACTTACCGGATTTCGAGCAATTGGCGATGCAAGTAGCGGCAGGAGCTTTAGTACCCGCAAAAGACGAGCCGCTCGATCGGTTCCTAGGTAGGTTAGAGGCGGAAAGGGGTGTCCTGGTTCATCGTAGAGCTTGGAAGATGATTAGTGACCCTGGCTCAAAGGCTACCCGGCTGCACTATTCCATATTGTCGCTTTTCCAATCGCCCGCCACAGTTCGTGTTGTTACGACGAACTTCGACAGACACTTCTCAATCGTGGCTCAGAAGCTCTTCAAGGAGGACCTGGAGGTCTACTGCGGACCGGCACTCCCCCTTGGTCGGGAATTCAATGGGCTTGTGTATTTGCACGGTTTCGTAGACAAGGGGGCGCAAAGTCTCGTTCTGACAGATGCCGACTTCGGTCGGGCCTATCTTACCGAGGGCTGGGCGACTCGCTTCTTGTATGACATGTTCGCCAAATATACGGTCGTTTTCGTAGGGTACAGTCACGACGACCCAGTCATGGGGTATCTGGCACGTGGTCTGGTGCCAAAGACTTCCCGCTATGCATTCACACCGTCAGGACAAGATGAACGCTGGAAGTTCCTTGGGATTGTCCCCGTCCCTTACCGCCCGAGCGATGAACCTAACAGACATAGGGCACTAACTAAAGCCCTCGCTGCTTGGGTCAGGCTTAGCAAAATGGGAGCGCTGGATCACGAGCAGCAGATTAGGGACATTGTCAGATCGACTCCGCCGCTCGACAAAGAGACTGCTGATTACATTGAGGGTGCTCTAACGGATTTGGTAACTCTCCGATTTTTTGCGCGCTACTCACACACTCCGGAATGGCTACGTTGGGTAGAAAGTAAAGGTATACTTCGAAAGCTCTTTCAACCGAATGAGCCCGTAGATGAAAAGGTCGAAGTGCTAGCGACCTGGTTTGCACAAAACTTCGCATGCAAATATCCTGACGATGCTTTGGCCCTTGTTGAGCGCCAAGGACAACAGCTTAACCCGGCCCTTCAGAGAGCGATTGCTCACATACTGGCCTTTGGTAAGCCGCGTACTGATCCATGTACTCGTGCAAGGTGGGTCACAGTCTTGCTCAGGGGTGAACCGTCGAACCAGCCACTACGTCTGCTGGGTTATGTTCTTGAGCATTGTCAATACCCAGAGGACAAAATCACGGCTCTCTTACTCTTTGAATATCTCAGTAGGCCACACTTGAAACTGAGGTCTCACTTTAGCTTACCTGATGAAAGTGGCTCGCAGACGCAAAAGGTTGACGCAGACATTGTTGTTGAGGGGGACGAGCACTTGCTGAAGCGGTCATGGGAAGTCATTTTTCGACCTAATTTTGCCCATTTCTATCAGGAACTAGAACCTCTTCTGACCAACCATCTAATCAAAGCTCACTTTTCCTTCCGCGCTATGGGTCAGGCTACCGAGCACTCGGATCCGGTAAGCTTCCTTCGTTCGGCGATAGAGCTCCACGAACAAGACCGCTACGGCGACAAACTAGACCTGGTTATTGATGCGGCTCGCGACCTCATTGAATGGATGCTTCAGCAGGAGCCTGGCCGGGCTCGTGCAGCAATTGAGGCATGGAGTACCTCTGGCGTTCCACTGCTGAAAAGACTTGCTATTCATGGCGTTACCGAAAGTCCGCAAATGGATTCAGATGAAAAGATCGGCTGGCTCCTGGACAACGACTATTTATATGTCTCTCATCTGAAACACGAGGTCTTTCGCCTCCTGGCTCAGGTTTATGCAAATGCTAGCAGACCAGCCCGAACGCGTCTTCTGAAACGCATTGACCGTGGTCCGGTGGGACCGGATGCGAAGGCCCTTGGCAGGAGGAGACGTGAAAAGCGGGCATACAACCTCTTCGTTTGGCTGTGTCGCGCAGCACCTAGTTGCTCCTTGGCTGCAGACCGGCTCAAAGCAATGGAGGAAGCCCATCCCGATTTCAGGCCACCGGACCGTCTCGATTTTCGTACCTGGACTGTCGAGTGGGAGGGGACGCGAAGTCCAGTGACCGTTGAAGAGCTACTGAATAAGAATCCGGATGAGGAGGTTGGTTGGCTCCTCACATATCAAGGAGATGAGTTTGCCGGGCCAGACCGAGAAGGCCTTTTAATTGCAATCACGAACGCAGCAGGCCAGTCTTTCAGGTGGAGCTGGCAGCTTGTGGTGGCTCTCGCGAAAAGAAGGGAGTGGAGGTCGGATATCTGGGGAAGTGTCTTGAGTGGTTGGCAGAAGACTCCATTGACAAAGAATCAATGGAGGAGAGTCCTCAATCTGGTTACGCATCGCGGAGAGCTCCTGAGGTTTCCACATTCTGTAGCAGAACTTCTAGAACAGGGAATCAGCAGGGAACACGGCGTGATTCCGTTGTCCTGTTTGTCATTGGCCGAAAACCTTGCTGGTAAACTCTTTGACGCGTGTGCCAAAAACCTTTTGAACGAGGAAGATCTTGAGACGCAGGACTGGCTATTAAGAGCTATCAATCATCCGGGAGGTAAGACTGTGGAGTTCTGGCTACGCGCACTTTCAAAGAGACACGCTCAGACTGGGCAAAGGTGGAGGGGTCTTCCCATGAAATACAAACAGTACTTTGAGAAAGCAATTTCCGGCACGTCCTCTACAGCTGAACTGGGACGAGTACTGCTGGCGAGTCAACTCCGCTTCTTGTTTGCTCTAGATGCTGAGTGGTGCCGAGAGAAAATCCTACCTTTGCTTGATTGGTCCGGGGATGAAAGACAGGCTCAACAGGCCTGGCACGGATATCTTGACTGGGGACGATGGCACGAAGCACTCCTCCCCAACCTGTTACCCCTCTACGAGCAGGCTTTTCCCAAATTATCGAGCGAGCTCTTGAGTAAGCGTGAGCGTTTCTGTGAGCACCTTGCGAGTATTGCACTGTATAGCTCAAGCAACCCCATGAGCGACGGCTGGTTGCAGCAATTTCTGTTGGAAGCCGACCCAGGCAGTCACAAAAGCTGGGCCTCTAGCATAGGTTCCCAACTTCTTGGTGTGAATAAGCAATCTATACAAGACTTGTGGCGCCGTTGGATGGATGATTATTGGTCGCAGCGAAACACAGGGGTTCCCTTGCTACTCAGTGAAGCTGAAAAGGCGGAAATGCTGCTATGGATCCTCCCACTCGAGCCGATTTTTCCGGTAGTGGTGGAGAAAATCTGCGCCACCTCCGCTCCCGATCTCAAGCACACCCAGCTTTACTATGAACTCGTGGAAAAGAAGTTCGCTCGCAAGTATCCGGAGCCATTAACTCGCCTGCTTCAACATCTCCTTTCAAATGCTCACGAACCCTTTCTACATTGCAGAGAAGTGGAGCAGTTGGTCCGGAGTCTTGTTGATTCCACCGTCCCGCGTCCTCAGCTGCGGCTCCTCTGCAATCACCTGGCCCGACTGGGTTGCCCGAGCGCGGACGAGCTGGGGCGGCTTGCACAGCAATCGGCATAGTTGGTGAGTTCTAATTCGTGCGACCGAGAAGAAAAAATCGGTGCACGACTCTATACTTTTGAGGTGAGTTTCACTTAAATGGGAATTTAGTTGATTCGTGGGTCAATTAAATGCATGTTTAAGCTTCGACGAATTCCTGGCCGAGGCGCCGCGTAGACCTATATTCACACCGGGTGACTAGAGACGATTTCATCTCGCTACTGCAGATGCGTTCACGGTTATGGAGCGGGCCACGAGGAGCCTCCGTAGCAGACTTGGTTCTAGTGGCTACCAGACCACCTTACTCTTTCGCTTGCCTTTCTTCTGTGGGATAATCTGGCGGACTGTGATCATCGTTGCGTCACTCCTAACTGTGTGGAAGGGTTCAGCCATGAAATGCAAACTCTGCTTGAAGGAACGGGAACTGAAGGACTCCCACATAATTCCTGAGTTCATATATGAATGCAGCGGCCTCTACGACGGCAAACAGCGATTTACAATAGTGAAAAGGACGGATGAGGGAATGGGGGAGCTCGAGCTAAGACAGAAGGGATTGAAAGAGAAGCTTCTGTGCGGTGATTGTGAGAACCGCATATCCAAATGGGAAGGATACGCCCGCTGGGTCATATATAGCCCAGGAAAGTCAGAGCAAGTGAAGTCGGTCCGGACTAGAGTTGTCCTATATGAGAACGTTGAGTATGACAAATTCAAGCTCTTTCAGATGTCCCTGCTATGGCGCATGAGTGTCTCCAAGCTGAAGCAGTTCAGCGAAGTCAGACTTGGCCGTCGTCACCAAGAAACAATGAGAAGAATGATACTGGACGAGGACTCCGGGGCGGAGGATGACTACGGCTGTTTCATGACCGTAATCATATTCGATCCCAACGACCTGGCGAGCAACGAACAGCTCAGAAGGTTTTGGCTAAGTCCTCGACGAGTTAGAACGCGCGACGGACACATTTCCTACACGATGTTCATTGGTGGCTTCTACTATGTTTTTGTCGTCTCCAAACATCACATCCCTAGGGAGATACGTCAGCTTTTTCTTGATCGGACAAATCAATTGCCAATATTGGCCGCAACTCCCGATGAAGTGCCCGATGTCAAGGGGAATCTACTCAAGTCCCTGTTGCACCTACGCCGGTCGGCGGGCAGCCACGAGTTTCGGTTTCCATCTTAAATAGCAGTTTAAACTTACCAGAAAATGATTTTCATAGATCTACTGTATCTGAAATTTACGGAGCGGAGCTTGTTACACTGCCCCCAAGACTCGCAATCTACCACGGAAATGCCTTGAGTCTAGGGGCTAAAACGCGAGAGAGGTTAACTGCTCTGGTAGTTTTACCTCCTCCACCTTTAAAGTTGCTCACATGAGTTCCCTGGACAGGAGTGTCTTCAGTTTCTTCATAACGCCAATGGATTATTCCGATTGGATACAATTATTATTCCATTCATAATTTCACCCATTGTAGCCAGTTCGAGATTATTGAAGCGACCTTAACACCAGCAATTATGAACAGAGCGATTATGAATGTCTCCAATCCAGCTTCAAGGCCTATCTCTCTCATAAAAAGTGCAGCATCAGCACCTGCCAATCTCTTTGCAGGGCCCTGGCCGAGATTGCACTTTTTGGTGCGATTAACCGGAAAAAGACTTATGATCCAGGAAAGCAAACTAAGGACTTACCGGCCAATAGGCTTGGGTGAATTCTTTAGGAGAGAGTGGCTTAGGCTGGCGATGAGGATAACCATGCCCCGTTTGTCAAGATTGGTGCCTTCAGGACATCGTGATTTGAGAGAAGCAAGGGAGCATACCCCTTGTCTGAAAAAGAACCGGATCTTCAGTGCCGTACCCCGAGGCCTTCCAGAACAACGACATCCACCGGGGTACGGTCAAACATGAAAGGAGCGGTGGTCAGGCCCGCTGCCAAAGTTTTTCAACTGGGGGAAATCAGCCTGGTAGCTCAGGTACGAAAGCTCAGCACGGGGCTGCTCCCACAGACTGGCGTAGACGCCGCCAGACCCGGTGATCCTGAAAACAAGAGGAATCTCTCCCTCCTGGGTTTAGACAAGCCCCTCCCATGTTTCGATGAGCCCCTGACCCGGATCAAACAGAACCGGTTCCTTGATATTCTAAGAGGTATTAGCTAGTCTATCTGCTTTCTCTTGTGCTCAGTGGCTCTCCTTTGTATTGATAGGGAGGCATGACTTTGTCAGGCTGTCTAAATGAGACCACCGTATTACTTGGCGAATACAGCGGGCCTGAGACCTTTAAAATTCATTCCCTCTCCTCAACTACTTCCTGAGATCGCCTCAAGACCGGGATCTATTACCTCGAACTGCTCATCGGACTCTACGGCGATGCCAAAAGCTGCTTCAAAGTCCAGTCCACCGCCCGGTGCTGGCATCGGAAACGATAGTGCGCTCCCCACTGACCGGGTCAACACGCACCAGTGCCTCGAGACCATCATCTACCACCACCAGACTGCCATCGGACTCTACAGCGATGCCCCGAGGTTCTCCAAAGCCAGGGCCAGGGCCACCGGAAAGGATAGTGCGCTCACCGCTGGCCGGGTCAACACGCACCAGTGCCTCGAGACCAGCATCTGTCACCACCAGACTGCCATCGGATTCTACGGCGATGCCCCGAGGTTCTCCAAAGCCAGGGCCAGGGCCACCGGAAAGGATAGTGCGCTCACCACTGACCGGGTCAACACGCACCAGTGCCTCGAGACCACGATCTACCACCACCAGACTGCCATCGGATTCTACAGCGATGCCGAAAGGTGTTTTAAAGCCAGGGCCAGGGCCGGTGCTGTCATCGGAAAGGATAGTGCGCTCCCCACTCACCGGGTCAACACGCACCAGTGCACCGAGACCAGGATCTGTCACCACCAGAGTGCCATCGGACTCCACGGCGATGTCCCGAGGTGATCCAAAGCCAGGGCCAGGGCCGGTGCTGTCATCGGAAAGGATAGTGCGCTCCCCGCTGATCGGGTCAACACGCACCAGTGCACCGAGACCATAATCTACCACCACCAGACTGCCATCGGATTCTACGGCAATGCCCCGAGGTGCTTTAAACGCAGGGCCAGGGCCGGTGCTGGCATCGGAAAGGATAGTGCGCTCCCCGCTGATCGGGTCAACACGCACCAGTGCCTCGAGACCATAATCTAGCACCACCAGACTGCCATCGGACTCCACAGCGATGCCAAAAGGTGATCCAAAGCCAGGGCCGCTGCCTCGGACCTCCTCCCCCACCGGGGCGGCGCTGATCAGGCTCACCCCCAGGGTCAGGAGCATTGCCGGCACCAGAATCAAATTGACGAGAGTTCTCCTAAACATCTGTTCCCTCCTTTTTGCAGCTTAAAATCAGGCAAAAACCGATCTTAGATCTTGTGCAATAGGCATCCTCCTTTCAGTCCTTTCCTGCTATGCCAGGCAAGGGGCCTCTCATCGTACGCCCTATTCTTTTGACTGGCTCGCCTTCTTAGCTTACATCCTTCTTAGCTTTTGGTGAGTTATCAAAGGTCCAGTTCTCTATTAGCCATATCCACGTATATCATAAGGGATGTTTACTATAGTAAATAAAGACTATTTTGTCAACCATGGTGTGATAGAAGACGATAGATAGACACTGTGGCAGGCTAGAGGGTGTTGTCTCACTCAACCAGGGAAAGTAGATTCTGGGGTATCGCTGCTACAGTTGAGGCGAGCGATAGGCCGTAAGCTATTCAGCGCCGCGCAAGCCAACATCATTGTTCGCCAGGCCATCAGAGCTACAGCTCCGGGCGGCAACAAGTTCTCAAAGATTGGTTCTGTGTGAAATATTGTCTAAATAATACCACACAATATACGAGTTTGTCAAAAAGTCGATAGGGGAGAGAGAAAACAGGGCAAAGAGAATAGATACCCCCGCCCTTACGGGTGGCGAGTTTCCTCTAAATTAAAAAAGGAGCAGAGCCTCAAAGCGCAACGGCTCGACTCTCCTAAAAGGCAAGATCCGCTACAGGCTTTCATCTGCGAATGCCTGTTGTTCTCCAGGAGGTCTCTCCTCTGGCATCTGATTTGACAAAAGAGACTCACTGGTCAACTCTTACCTACAGAAACTCTCCTTGGCCACGTTCTGGTGGTGAGCGGCGCTCATGTACACCCCAAGAATCTAGTCAAAGCTGCCTTTTTGAGACCTTCATCGGTTTTTCAGACTACGAATTTGGTCTTCTTGTGAAAGATCCTGGCTGGTTAATAGCACTGGGGGCCAATTGGGGAAGTAACCGACGATATTCTGCCCCCTGATCACTCGGAGAAGCTGACAGAGAGTTACCGATTTCCGATCTTAAATATCAATTTAAGACTTGGACACGGGCTGTCCAAACCATGTCCAATTCCTGTCCAAAAAGTGTCCAATTGGACGGATCTGGACAGTCCAATTGCTTATTTTAAAGGCTTTTATCTACTTTTCCATGTATGTCCCTGCCCGGATCCTTAGTCTGGTGATAAAGTCATGCATCCTTTTTCTTGTCTCTTTCTCCTCCTTAATCCAGTTGGACACGGTAGATTTGCTCACCCCTAAGCGCGGAGCAATTTTTCTCACGGATAGATGGTCTTCTCTATACCACTCGTAGGCTTTCTTCTTCTTTTCCTCTTTTGATAACGTGTGGCCTCCTTTGTCCTCGGTCTCTTGATCGGGAAGAGCGTAGCACTTGCTGAGAGCATCAGAGAAAAAGTCTGGCTTAGCTACCCGTACTATCCCCTGATAGCCACCGGGACTGAACGCGATGTAGGCCCAGCATCTTTTATCTTCCTCTATTCTTTCGAACTCTCCTTTCGCTCTCTGAATAAACTGCTTTAGCTCAACTCGCTCAAGGAGCATCTGCAGGGGGGCTGGCTCTTTTACGATGAGGGTAGTCAGGCCCCGTACGATATTGATATCTATGTAGCTTGCCTCCTGAGCGATGAAGATGATGATTTGATTTCTCTGTCTTGCCAATGAGATAGCCTCGAGGAGTCTCCGGTTTTTCTCGCTAGCGCTCATCCGTGCCGAGAACTGTAAAGCTCCCTCATCTACGAGAAGAGCAGCATCAAGTGGAGCTTCCTCTAAGCTTTCAACTACTCCTAGCCAAAGAGGGAGGTTTCGATGAGCTCTCTTAGGTAAATTGACCACATAGCAGCTAGTTCGATAATGAAGTCTTTCCAAGAGAAAATAGCCCAGAGCGCTTTTTCCGCTTCCAGGTTTTCCTATGATCAAGGTTACAGAACCCGGAGGAAGAATATCGAGCCAGGGATACTGTTTGGGATTAGTGTGCTTCACTTCGTGAGTTCTCGGCGTTGCTGGTGGGCAGAATGGGGGTATTTTCACCCGGGAAGTTGTCTTCTCTACGGGAGCACTACTCGCTAGCATCGAGGCATAGCTAGGGACTGCTACCTGCCTGAAAGAAGAGTTTCTTTGAGCCTGCCTCTGCACCTCTAGTAGTTTGGGGATTCCCCAAACTGCCAACGGCATCCCTATACTTCCTGCCATCCCAGAAGAAACTAGCCCGCTGAGAGTAGGTTTCTCTTTTTTCGCTAGTTTCGCAATCAGGTATACAAGATCACCGACGCCCCAGCCTAGTAGAGCCTGGATCCAGTAGTTTACGTTTGTCTGCTTTTCGCGCTCTTTACCTTCGTTTTCCATGGTCTTTGCCTCCTAGTAAAACGTTTGATTTCTTGGTCCCGGGTTAGGTTGATTGTGGGACCTTTGATGATTATTTCAGGTTGGTTCGTATTGTGTTGGGTTCGGGGACCCGGATAGGACTCGAACCATCTTCCTTGTGCAGGGTAGTGTCAAATCTAATCGGTTCACCAGGTGGCTTTAAGCGGGAACCCTACACTTTCTTTGGAAGTTGCCCGACGATTAGCACAAGGACTTCGCTGTGATGAAAAGGGGGGCGTCTTAATTCATCTATTTGACAAGGAAAGAAGAGATAAGTATGTTGTAAATGTAGAGTTTGACCTTTCAGGAAAAGATTTAGAAGGGGAGAGCTACTTTTTTCCCCTACCAAGCATAGCGGAAGGGTCAAGATATGTTTAACAAAGATAGGATAGCAGCGCTAATTGTGCTTTCTATAACTGGTTTCCTGTTCATATTGAGTTTGTCGTATCCGGCTGAAGGAAGCCGATGGCCTCAGGTTCTCCTTATACTGCTCGGGCTCTGTTCCCTTCATCTTTTAATTACCGGGGGACTAAAATTAAAAGGAGGGAATGCGGGAGCGAGCAAAATACCTAAACTCAGAATTATTCTGCTGGTAGGGGTATCTATAGTCTACATTATCTGCATAGGTGTGATTGGATTCGTGGTTAGTACTTTTGGATTTTTGCTCTCTATGACCTATCTATTAGGTATAAAAAACAAGTACTACATTCTGGCCACTAGTATACTGGTAAGCGCATTTACATATACTCTGTTTTGGCATATTTTGAGAATCGGGCTCCCCAGAGGAATTCTGTTTTAAGGGGATAAATGATGCTGGAGAACATAGCTCAAGGCGCAAGTGTCGTCTTTACCCCATATAATATCTTTTTCTGCTGGTTGGGATCTAGCGCAGGTCTTCTTTTAGGAGCAACACCGGGGATATCTGCCACTATGTCCATCGCTTTGCTGGTACCTATGACCTTTGCCCTAAGTCCGGCTACGGGCCTAATCATGCTGGGAGGTATCTATTGTGGAGCCATCTATGGGGGTTCCATTGCCTCTATTTTGCTGCGCACACCGGGAACGCCAGCTTCTGCGGCTACTGTTTATGATGGCTATGTAATGACCCAGAAGGGAGAGGCGGGGAAAGCGTTAGGACTGGCTATTTTTGCCTCTGTCACCGGTGGGCTTATGTCCGCACTGGTCCTCTTGTTCGCTGCTCCTCAAGTGGCAAAAGTGGCTTTAAAGTTCCGCTCTGCGGAGATGTTCTGGTTGGTGATATTCGGTCTCACCATTGTTGCCTCTGTTACTGGAAAGTCCATAGTTAAAGGGTTGATTACTGCCCTGCTGGGCCTAGTACTCGCCACTATCGGAATGCACCCCATGACAGGATTTATGCGGTTCAGTTTTGGATTTGCTTCCCTTTACGACGGAATACCTTTTATTGTGGCTCTCATTGGGCTTTTCTCTGTCTCTCAGGCTATGGTACTGGTAGAAAGAGGAGGAGAAGAAAAACAGGTAACTGTACCCAGGATAGGACGGATATTCCCGGGATGGAAACTACTATATAGACTCAAATGGACTTCCATACGTTCTGCTTTGATTGGTATAGGTATCGGAGCAGTTCCGGGTCCCGGAGCAACTATTTCTGCTTTTGTAGCTTATGACCAGGCTAAGAGGCTATCCAAGACCCCGGAGAAATTCGGCACAGGCATTCCTGAGGGTGTAGTTGCTCCAGAGGCAGCTAATAATGGAGTAACTGGGGGAAGCCTCATTCCTATGCTCACCTTGGGAATACCGGGTAATGAGTGCACTGCGGCACTCCTGGGGGGAGTAATGATTCACGGTTTGATTCCCGGTCCCAAGCTATTTACTCAACATGCTCCCATTACCTATGCTTTTATGCTAAGCATGATCTTGAATGAACTATTTTACTCCTCTTTTGGTTTTTTGTTTGTCAAATATCTGGCCAAGATGGTGCTCATCCCCAGAGGGATTCTGGCTCCAGTGATTGTTGTCCTTTCTGCAATTGGTTCTTATGCTATCCGCTGCAGTCTTATTGATGTAGGGTTTATGTTTGGAATGGGACTTTTGGGATATGCCTTGCGAAAACTCAAATTCCCCTTAGTTCCCATTATCCTGGGAATGATTCTGGGGCCTCTGGCTGAGGAAAACCTGGCTCGTTCCATAACTATTGCTCATGCCCGAGGGACTAATTTACTGTTCTTTTTCATGAGCAGTCCCATAGCCCTGGTTTTTATGATAATTACGGGTCTTTCTCTGGGATGGTCAATCTACAAACGAGCCACCACGGAGGTAATTTCAGAAGAGGGACTTTAGGAAATTAAAAAATACTTGAAGGGAGGTGAGATTTTCAAGGACCACAAACTTCAATAGAAAGGAGGTATCTAAAGTGAAGAAATTTAGTATGGTAAGGCTGATAGTACTCGGAGTGCTGGTTCTGGGGCTTAGTGCCCTTTTCCTTAGCGGAATGGCTATAGCCGAGAAGGAATATCCCACCGGCCCAATCAGGCTAACTGTTTCCTATTCAGCAGGAGGAAGTACCGATGCAGCTGCCCGAATGCTAATACCCTATCTGGAGAAAGAACTTGGAGTGTCAGTGTGGGTACAGAATCTACCCGGAGCTGGAGGAGAGATAGGTTGGACTACTCTGTCCAGGAGCAAACCCGATGGCTACACTATTGGATTTATCAACATGCCAGCCATCAATCTAGTAGCTGCTGCCAGAGATACCGCATTTGAGCCAATACTGGAAAACTTCGATGCTGTAGGCGTCAACATCTCCGATCCTAATACCATCATGGTGAGAAGGGATGATGCTCGCTTTAACACTGTAAATGATCTTATAGAGTATGCTAAACAGAATCCTGGAGAGCTGGTGCTGGGAGCTGACGGTCCACTATCGGATGATCAGCTAGCAATGTATAAGATAGAACAAACAACGGGAGCAAAGTTCACCTATGTGCCCTATAAGGGAGGCGCTCCTGCAGCCAAAGCACTAATGGGAGCGGAAACCGATGTGTTGATATCAAACTGTTTCGATGTGCTCAAGTTTGAGGAGAGTCTAAAGGCTGTGGCTGTACTCTGGCCTGAGCGTTATCCACTAATTCCTGATGTCCCTAGCTTTAAAGAGGAAACAGGCATTGAGATAGTAGGCGCATCTACCAGAGGAATTTGTGCTGCTGCTGGAACTCCGCCGGGGGTATTGGCTAAGCTGAAGCAAGCGTTCTATGCGGCTACCACTAATCCAGAATACATCAAGCAAGCAACTGAGAGAGGATTGACCCTTATTGCACCAAGGATCGGCGGGGACTTTGGCAAAATGATTGAGGACGAGGAAAGAGCCGTAGTTGAACTGCTAGGTTTCTTTGTTGAAGCAGGCTACATAAAGAAGTAGAAAAATGCCTGGGGGAGGGAGCTTACTTCCCTTCCCCCAGGGAAGTAAGCTAGAAACTCAGATAAAATCAAATCCTACCTTAGCCGGAGTGGTTTTCTTACCATCAAACCACTTTTCAGCCATTCTTTCACCATCCTTCCCTTTCAGAAAGATGTTATCAAAACCATTTAGAATCTGGAGGTATGCCAATGAATAAAGTAAGAGCAGCCCTCTTTGAGGGACCTGGATCACCGGTCGAGATAAGGGAGTTTAAAGAACCAGAGGTTCATAAAAGGTCAGGCTTGATTGAGATTAAGGCCTCCGGCATATGCGGTACAGATATAGGTATATGGGATGGTAAGTGGCCAACACCTCTTGAGTGGCCGCTAATACTGGGGCACGAATTCTCCGGGGTAATATCCAAGCTAGGAGATGAAGTTAGAGAAGACCGAACCGGAAAGAAATTAAAGGAAGGAGATTTAATTACCATACCTCCTCTTATCCCCTGCGGGAAATGTTACAATTGCAGGATAGCCAGAGCCAGGGAAAACATATGTGATGAGCAGATTCAATACGCTCGCATAGGAGCAGCTAATCCTCCTCATCTCTGGGGCTCCTGGAGTGAAGAATTGTACTTTGACTTTGATATCTATCCCAACACCAATATCTTCAAACTTCCGGACCACTGGAAAGTTGAAATAGGGGCTCTGGTGGAGCCTTTATCATCTGCAATTAGAGCAATAGAGCGCTCCTATTTAGGGGGTATACCCTTTGCCAGAGAAGGATTTGGGCTGGGACAAACTGTAGTAGTTCAGGGATCAGGTACTATTGGGCTTCTCTGTGTGATAGTAGCCAGGGAATCCGGGGCTGGGAAAATTATAGTTATTGGATCACCGGAAGAGCCAAGGAATCGTCTGTGTCGGGAGTTTGGAGCAGACTATACCATTAACATTAGTGAAGTAACTGCTCCTGAGGACAGAATAGAAAAGGTGAAGGAGCTAACCAACAGGAGAGGTGGGGACGTTGTTATAGATTGTACTGGAGTGCCTTCCGCTATTCCAGAAGGGTTGGAGATGGTCCGAAGTGGAGGAATCTACGTAGAAATGGGAGTTTTTACTGATGCAGGTCCAGTTGAGACCAACTGGCACCGCATCCTGCGAAAAGATCTAACAGTCCTGGGAAGCAAAGGCTATCCTCCAAATACCGTCTCCGACGCCATATCCCTCATTGATAGAACTCTTGGTAGGTACCCGTGGCAGAAAATTCAAACCCATTGGTTTGATTTGACCCAGGAAGGAGTAATGGATGCTCTTAGAACTGCTAAAAGTTGGAAATGCATGCGAGCTACCATAAAACCATAATTTCAGAGTGCTCCTGCTTGCCCTCCAGAGCTTCTTACTTTCTTAAAGTAATAGGCTCTCTTGTTAGAAAGTGTTGAGCATCACCACCGTCAAAGAATTTCGCTTGACAAGCCTAATAAGCGTCGTATAATCAGCCCAATTAACTTGGAGCCTCTTTTTGGTTGAGATGAAAACCTATGATCTGGTAATAATTGGAGCAGGGCCAGCAGGTTTAACTGCGGCGATTTATGCCCAGAGGCTGGGCCTGGATGGATTAGTTTTGGAAAAGCTAGCCCCCGGAGGCCAGATCCTCCTCACAGAAAGAATAGAGAACTATCCTGGCTTCCCCGAAGGGGTCTCTGGCCCCCAGCTTATCAGCCTAATGCAAAAGCAGGCTGAGAACCTGGGAATGAAACATGAGCAGGAAGAGGTAAAAAGAATTCGCTTATCTCAGCATAAAAAAATCATTACCGCTGAGTCTGGCAAGGAGTATAAAAGCCACACCGTAATTATGGCCAGTGGGGCAAAGCCGAAAAGACTGGGGGTAGAGGGAGAAAGAGAGCTTACCGGTCGGGGTGTCTCCTACTGCGCTACCTGTGATGCACCTTTCTTTAAGGATGAAGAAATACTTGTGATTGGAGGAGGCAGCACTGCGGCAGAGGAGACTCTCTATTTAACCAAATTTGCCAGAAAGATTTATCTTGTCCACCGAAGAGGAATGCTCAGAGCACAAAAGATTCTTCAGGAAAGACTTTTTAACAATGCAAAAGTAGAGATAATCTGGAAATCCAAAGTTGAAAAGATCTATGGGGAAGGAAAGGTTGAAGGAGTTTTGCTTAAGGAGCTGGAGAAGGGAAAATTAAGGAATCTATCCTGCTCAGGAGTATTTATTTTCATTGGTCTTAAGCCTAACACCAATTTTGTAGAAAATCTGGTAGAGCTGGACAAAAATGGATTTGTAAAAACAAACAGGGATATGGAGACTAGCATCGAGGGCATCTTTGCCTGCGGTGATGTGCGAGAGAACTCCCTAAAGCAAGCTATAGTAGCCTGTGGTGAGGGAGCCCTGGCTGCTCATATGGTGGGAGAATACTTAAGTAAAGTAAAAGGAATCGAATATAAGTAGAGAATGTGGCTGGAATTTTTCAATGAAAATAATCTTTCTCTCCTTCATCTTTCTCTTCTTTATAGGAGGTTGGCCTGTTATTAGTCCGGGAGAGGCTACCGATTATCTACATGTCACTGAGAGTGGTTTCACCGCCCTACCCGCCAGTACCCGAGCCATAGGAATGGGAGGAAGTTTCGTAGCAGTTGCCGACGATTATGGGGCCTCCACTTTTAATCCAGCCGGGCTGGTACAGCTTACCCAGAAAGAAGTGGGAGCTATGTACAGTGATCTTTACGGACTCGGCCTTCTCGCCTACAACTTTTTATTCTGGGTGGTACCTCCCACCATCATGGGAGCAGGAGGCATTAGCTGGGCTCACCTCTCCAGCAATCTTGAGCCGGAGAGATGGGACTGCGATATGTTCTCTTATTCCTACGGACAATTTATCTCTCCCTCCAAATCATCTTCCCGGAGAATAATCAGTTCCTGGGGGGTAAATTTGAAGTACCTCAAACAGACCAGTCCCTGGGGAGGAAGCACTGGGTACAGTATGGACCTGGCCTATTTTATGCGAAAGGAAAAGGTCTCCTGGGGGGTTAATGTTCAGGACTTAGTCTCGGTGAACCGATGGAGCACCGGAAGAAGAGAATCTATCCCTATGAATGTAAAAATTGGCACAGCCTATAGATTCAGCCCTCATCTTCTGTTAGCTCTAGACGTCGATATTTCGGGGAAAGATCTCTTGAAGGATGTTCGATTGGGGGGAGAGTGGTGGATAACCCCCAGCTTTGCCCTGAGAGCGGGGACAAGCATGTTGTTCCAAAAAGATTCCTTTTTGACTCTGTGTGGGGGAATAGGTTTTGACTTCCCTCTGGGAGATCTAAGGAAAAAGGGAGGAACTAAGTTTGACTATGCCTTCGCCTATAACCAGACACTGGGAAATACTCACCAGTTCTCCCTTTCTCTTCGCTTCTAAGTTACCTTTTAGTTACTAGATCCTTGCCGCCAAAATTCCTAAGAGAGTTCTTCCCTATCTCAGGCGGGAATAAAACTCATCTCCTCAAACCTATTTCCTCCTGAACAGTTATGTTTTCGTCGCTCTAACTAGCTTCTCCACCGCCTCCCCCACCCTACCAACCAAATTATGGTGAGAGGTATGAGATGCAATCTCTTTAATAATGGCACTACCTACAATTATCCCGTCAGCTATCCTGGATGCCCTTTTCGCATCATCGGGAGATGAGATTCCAAATCCTATCTCCACAGGTGTGGCGGTAAGGGTTCTTACTTTCCTTACTAAACTCGCCAGTGCCTCCTCCTCCTTCTCACCCCCTCCGGTAACCCCTGTATAGGACACACAGTAAATAAAGCCGCTGCTCCACTCACATACTAATCTTATCCTCTCCTCAGAGCTAACGGGGGTAAGAAGGAAGATAAGATTCAGTTTATTTCTCTCAGCCTCAGCTTTGAGCTGACCAGCTTCCTCAGGGGGAACATCAACAACTATCAGACCATCAACTCCTGCATCCGATGAAACATTCACAAAGTCCGCTTCTCCAAATTTAAAGATGGGATTATAATAGCCCATTAGCACCAGGGGAATCTGTGTCTTTTGACGCACCTTCCTCACCAGTTCCAAAACTCTCCTTGAACTTATCCCCTTCTCCAGTGCCCATTGAGAGGACTTTTGAATAACAGGTCCATCAGCGAGAGGATCAGAAAAGGGAATTCCTAATTCTATCACATCCACTCCCCGTGCCTCCAGTTCCAGGATTAAGGCCCTGGTAGTCTCCAAATCCGGATATCCCGCTGTCAGATAGGCAATGAAGGCCTTCTCACCCTCGGTTCTCAGTTGATAGAGCTTTTCTTCTATCCGGGTCATCTCACTTGCCTTCTGGATGGGAAATTATGCTAGCTGCCTGCTCCACATCCTTATCACCTCTGCCGGAAAGATTGATCACCATAATTTCATCCTTGGCGAGTTTAGGAGCAATCTTTTTGACATAGGCCACTGCATGAGCGCTTTCCAGCGCGGGAATGATTCCCTCAAGTCGGGAAAGTAGTTCAAAAGCCTCCAGAGCCTCCTTGTCGGTCACCGTTTCGTACCTGGCTCTTCCCGTTTCCTTCAGATAAGCATGCTCTGGCCCTACCCCGGGGTAGTCCAGGCCAGCCGCCAGAGAATGCGTAGCTACAATCTGCCCATCCTCATTCTGTAGAAGAAGACTTTTCGACCCATGAAGAACACCCACTGTTCCTCTGGCCAAGCTCGCTCCATGCTTGCCGGTAGAAAGCCCCCATCCTCCTGCCTCAACTCCGATAAGTTCAACTTTATCTTCCAAAAAGGGGTAGAAAAGACCCATAGAGTTACTTCCCCCTCCCACACAGGCAATGAGATACCCCGGAAGTCTTCCCTCAGAGGTGAGGATCTGCTTTTTGGTTTCCCGGCCAATGACCGATTGAAAATCCCTTACCATCACCGGGTAAGGATGGGGACCAACCACTGATCCTAAAACATAGTGAGTAGTCCGGATGTTGGTTACCCAATCCCTTATGGTTTCATTAATAGCATCTTTCAGGGTAGCTGTGCCCGAGGTGACAGGAATTACCTCTGCTCCTTGAAGCTGCATTCTGAAGACATTGAGGCGCTGGCGCCTCATATCTTCCTCCCCCATATAAACCCGGCAGGGAAGACCAAAGAAAGCTGCTGCCGTAGCTGTAGCCACTCCATGCTGACCAGCTCCTGTTTCAGCAATAATTCTGGTCTTGCCCATTTTTTTGGCCAACAGGACCTGTCCCAGGGTATTATTAATCTTGTGGGAGCCGGTGTGGGCTAAGTCCTCTCTTTTCAGATAAATTCTGGTCCCTCCCAGGTGATGGGTTAACCTTTTGGCCAGGAAAAGGGGAGTGGGACGGCCGGCATAATCCCTGAGATACCCGCTCAGCTCTTTTTGAAAACCCTGCTTATCTTTCTTTGCCTCTTGGTAAGCTTCATCTAATTCCTTCAAAGCAGGCATAACTGTCTCGGGAACAAATTTTCCCCCGAAACGACCAAAATGTCCTTCTTTATCAGGCACTCGTGAATAGTTCATTTGCCCCCCTCACTGCCCTCACAAAATCTTTGAGTTTTTCTGGATCCTTCTTTCCTTCCCTTGCTTCTACTCCACTACCAACATCCACTGCATAGGGTCTAACCCTTTCTATGGCTTCTTTAACGTTATCAGGATTTAGCCCTCCCGAGAGGATAATAGGCACTCCGAATTCCTTAATTTCTCTGGCAATATCCCAGTCAAAAGTTTTTCCTGTCCCACCATATCTTAAAGGAGAGTAACTATCAAGAAGGTAGGCATCTACTTCATATTCAGGGATCTTTTCTAATACAGAGGTGTCCTTGATGGAAAAAGCCTTGACTATTTTTTCTCTAAATCCTTGACAGTAAGAAGGAGATTCTTCTCCATGAAATTGTAGAGTAGTCAGATGGCAACTTTTGGCTATTTTTTCTACTTTTTCTTTGTCCTCATTAACAAAAATTCCCACCCGAGAGATAAAAGGTGGAAGAAGCTGAGCAATCTCTTGAACCATCCTGGGAGTCACCCTTCTTGGACTATGAGTAAATACGAAACCAAGGGCATCTACTCCGAGATGAGCTGCCTCAAACGCATCCTCCTTGTTGGTTATTCCGCAAATTTTGATCCTGGTCATCTTTTTTAAGAGGTTATCTTGCTACAAGTTCTCTCAGTTTTCTTCCCACATCCCTGCTTTTTAAGAGAGCCTCCCCTATTAAGAAGGCATCCACCCCCGCCTCTCTTAGTCTATGAATATCTTCTCGGCTATCAATTCCACTCTCACTGACAATTATTTTATCCGAAGGTATCTTTTTGATAAGATTAAAGCTCATTCCTATGTCTAGCTTGAGGCTTGCCAGATTCCGATTGTTAATGCCAACTATATCCAGAGGAAGATCTTTAATTTTTTCCCACTCCTTCTCTTCGTGGATTTCAACCAGACACTCCAGGTCAAGCTTTGAGGCTAAATCCAAATATTTTTTTAGTTTTTCCCTACTTAATATACGAGCAATTAAGAGAATAGCATCTGCTCCCAAAAGCCTGGCCTCATAAATCTGGTACTTATCCAGTATAAACTCCTTAGCCAGAATGGGCAAAGAGCTAACTTTCTTAGCTTTGGTCAGGTCGCCTAAATCCCCTCCAAAGAATTTCTTGTCGGTCAAAACAGAGATAGCTGAGGCGCCATTTTCCTCATAAATCCTGGAAAGTTTCTCAGGATCATAATTCTGAGTTACGGTACCTACTGAGGGAGAGGCTTTTTTAATCTCAGCAACGATGTTAATTTCTGCTCGGGAGGATATAGCTTCCCTAAAATTCCTGGTCGGGGCAAGGGCGGCTATTTTGGATTTTAGAGCTTGCAGAGGAACCCTTTTTTTTCGCTGGGCAATTTCCTTTAGCTTATTATCCAATATCTGGGTTAAAATCAAAGCTCATCCTTTTTTATTCTTCTCATGCTGTATCTCTTAGCTCAATCAATGATTTGGTACCTAATTATTGGTAAAGCTAATCAAGAACTCCAGTTTCTCTCTGGCTATTCCTGAGTCAATAGAATTCTCAGCAATCTTAATTCCCTCTTTTAGATCCCCGGTCAGGCCTGCCGCTGCCAGACAAGCAGCACTATTGAGAAGAACAACATCTCTTTTTGGTCCCTTTTCCCCTTCCAGCACTCTCTGGAGAATGAAGGCGTTCTCCTCCCGGCTGCCTCCCTTTATCTCCTCCAAAGGAGCTCTTCTCATTCCAAAGTCTTCGGGCTCTATATAATAAGTTTCAATTAATCCATCTTTAAGTTGAGTAGTCCTGGTTCTTCCCATAATGCTGATCTCATCCAGCCCATCCTCTCCACAAACAGCAAATGCACCCCTCACCCCTAAATTCTTCAGAACCATAGCCAGAGTCTCTGTAAGAGAAGGATCGTATACACCAATAAGACGAACATTTGCCCCCAGGGGATTGGTAAGAGGACCCAGGATATTAAAAATAGTTCTAATTCCCATCTCCTGGCGAGGAGCCAGGGCGTGCTTCATAGCTCGATGGAAGAGAGGGGCAAAGAGAAAACCTATTCCTACTTTCCCAAGACACTCTTTTACCTTTTCTTTTGGTAGATCCAATTTAACCCCCAGGGTCTCCAGTACATCTGCACTGCCACAGCGACTGGAGAGAGCTCTGTTGCCATGCTTGGCCACCGTTAAACCAGCCCCGGCTACTACAAAAGCGGTAGCTGTGGAAATATTAAAGGTATCACTTCTATCGCCTCCTGTCCCACAGGTATCCACCAAGATATCTTCTTTTAGATTAAAAGAGTCAACTCTCTTGAGCATCTCCCTGGCACAGCCGGTAATTTCCTTTACCGTCTCTCCCTTCATTCTTAGCGCTGTTAAGAAAGAGGCTATCTGGGCGGGGGTGGCTCTCCCCCCCATAATTTCTCCCATGACGCGTCCAGCCTCTTCTTCCCCTAAACTGCAACCTTCGACTATTTTGTTGATAGCTTCTTTAATCATGCCTGCACCACCTTAAATCTCATCAAGAAGGACGTCGGGACACCTATAAATCCTGTACTTCGAGAAAGTTTTTGAGTACCTGTTTACCCACCTTGGTCAGAATGGATTCTGGATGGAACTGCACTCCAAAGACGGACAGGTCCTTATGCTTTATCCCCATAATCTCTCCTTCCTGGGTCCAGGCACATCTTACAAGACACTCAGGTAGGCTATTCTCTTTGATAATTAAAGAATGATATCTGGTAGCTATAAAAGGATTCTCGATACCCCTGTAGATGTCCTTTCCGTAGTGATAGACAGGCGAGGTTTTCCCATGCACAAGGCGTTTTGCATGGACAATTCTTGCTCCAAAAACCTGTCCTATGCATTGATGACCCAGGCATACTCCCAGGATGGGCAGCCGGCCAGAGAAGTACTGAATGATATCATTGGAAACTCCAGCATTCTCCGGTCTTCCCGGGCCGGGAGAGATGACGATGGCTTCTATTTTCTTTCTCCTTGCCTGCCTCAGGGTAATTTTGTCATTTCGGTAAACTACCAGTTTCTGTCCCAGTTCCCCCAGATATTGGACTAAATTATATACAAAGGAGTCATAATTGTCGACAATCAGAATCATTTTATACCTTCCTCAAAGAGGATATCTTTTCTATTCCAACCCTTCTTCAGCCATCTCAATGGCTCTGATGAGGGCTTGTGCTTTATTCATTGTCTCCTGATATTCCCTCCGGGGATTAGAATCAGCTACAATTCCTGCTCCTGCCTGAATATAGGCAAATCCATCTTTTAGGATTATAGTTCGAATAATAATGCAGGTATCCATATTTCCGGAAAAACTGAAATACCCCAGGGCTCCTGCATAGAGGCCCCGGGCGGTAGATTCGAGCTCCTCAATGATCTCCATAGCCCTTACTTTAGGGGCTCCGGAAACCGTTCCGGCAGGAAAGCAAGCTCTGAGAAGGTCGTATTGATCTAGATTCCGCTTGAGTCTCCCTTTCACATTAGAAACTATATGCATCACGTGGGAATACTTCTCAACCACCATTAGTTCACTAACCTTAACCGTCCCATATCGGCACACTCTTCCCACATCATTACGACCCAGATCTACCAGCATGATATGCTCTGACCTTTCCTTGGGATCCGCCAGAAGTTCCTTAGCCAAAGCCTTATCATCACTTTGATTTTTTCCCCGGTGTCTGGTTCCAGCAATGGGGCGAAGAGTTACATCCCCTTCTTCCACTCTCACCAGGATCTCTGGAGAAGACCCCACTATTTCAAAGTCCCCACACCTCAAATAGTACATATAAGGAGAGGGATTAAGAGAACGCAGAGCTCGGTATATATTGAAACTGGAAGTGAATATTTTTCTGGCCAGTCTCTGGGATAAAACCACCTGAAAGATATCTCCCTCCCTGATATATTCCTTGGCTTTTATCACTATCCCTTCAAAAGAAGAGGAGGTTAGGTTAGATACAACTTTTGCTATCCGGCTGCCTCCTGGACATCCCTCTCCAAGATCTACTACAGGAGAGGAATTCTTTAGCTTAACCATCACTTCATCTATCTTCTTAATAGCCTGCTTATAAATTCTCCCAAGCGGCTTCCTGCCATCCAGAAAAACATAGGAGACCACCTTTATTTTATGGTCACGGTGATCAAAAATGAGCAAGATGTTAGCAAACATAAAGAGGGCGCCCGGTAGATTCAAATCATCCGGGTTCTCTCGAGGAACATCTTCCCAAAATCTTATGACATCATACCCTACATATCCCACTGCTCCGCCAAAAAAACGGGGTAGACCCGGCAGGTTAACTACCTTGTATCTGGCCATAACTTCTTTCAAAACCTCCAGGGGTCCGCTCTTGGCCGAGAGAGTTTCATGGGTCCGAGTATCATGGAGGATAACCTTTGTTCCCCTGAATTCGAAAAGAAGAAAGGGATCGATCCCTAAGAATGAATACCTTCCCAGCCCTTCCTCCTTCTCCACACTTTCCAGAAGATAAGAAAAACTTCCCTGGCCTAGCTTCATAAAGGCGGAAACCGGAGTTTCTAGATCAGCCAGACTCTCCTTATAAACAGGGATAAGATTACCCTTTCTGGCGAGCTCTCTGAACTTTGCCTCGTCGGGATAGTACATCACCACTCACCTCCTAAGAAGGTGGAGGGTAAATAGCCACTAAAAAACCGTGCTCGAGATGAGCCCGGTAAATGCAGGTACCTTCTCTCCTCATCTCGTCTCAGCCTATCTCTACTAGTCTAATCTCAATTATCTTGTTTAATTATATCTTCTCACCCGCCGACTGTCAAACCTCCGAATTATTCAGAGCTCTCTCTTATATGGCCCAACAACAACCCACTGGGTTACCTAGTTAAACGACTTGACACGTAGGCCGGACAGAAAACGATAGATAGTTATGATAATAGGTTCCAGGTGTTGCGTTAGATAATCAGCGAGGCTAGATTTTGGGTTTTTAATGCTATACTTTCCATTGATTATGAGAGATAGTATTCTTGGGGAGAGCCGGTCTTCAAGACTTCTAAGGAGGGGTGGATTTGTTGTCAACATCTCCAGTCCAGCCAACCACATGTATTTTTTCGGCTCCTTTTAAAAACTTTTTTAGATAATTTTGGAAGCTTTCTTCCAGACTTCTTGTTGGTAAAGCATGGGGACATTGCGCTATCACATTGACTACGTCTTACCAACCCAAAATAAAAAGATTTTATATTGTCTCCGTCTCCTCTTTTTCTCTCTTGATATTTCTGAATTTGACTAAGTATTTCTTCAGGCACTATTGATTCATGATTCCCTTCGTAAAACCTACCTGCATATCTTAATTTTCACGTATGAATGACATTTTTTTGTATATATCTGATTGCACTCATAGGGATATATTTATCTTTCCTATCATTCATCCCTGGTCCTCTTACTGGCCAGTTCTCTTTCAAATTGAGCAGATGTAAGCACAATATTCCTTAAAAGCTTCCATTTAAACCCTTGTCACTATAGTCTAAAGATGGTATCCTAACCAAGACCACGATAAGAGACCATCCTCAAATGCCAAAAGAAAAGGAGGATCGACCGTGAATCTTAAAAAGATCGCTGTTTTTCTCTTTGTCTTCTCATTATTGCTCCAGCCGGCTCTGCACGCCGAAACCAAGGACGATGATGTTATTTTTGTGGTCTTCGGTGGCTCGAGAGTAGCTTTCCAGGGAGTGCCGATACCCGTGGCTTACAAAAGGATCTTGACCGAAACCAACCTTATCAACCCCGATCTGGTCGTCCATACCGGTGACCTTGTCTTTGGCTACAGCGATTCAGAGGAGCAGCTCAAGATAGAATATTCGAATATGGGTAAACTTATCTCGACCATGGCCCCGAAGATCTATTTTGTACCCGGCAACCACGACTTTCAGAATCCTCTAACCACCAACTATTTCATAGGGATGACCGGACAGAAGAAAGATTATTTTTCATTCGATCAGAAGGGCGTCACTTTCATCATTCTGAATACCCGGGTCCCCGACCAGGTGGGGGAAATCACGGGCCAGCAGCGCAAATGGTTGGAGAGCGAGCTGGAGAAGAAAAAGGAGTTCCCTTCGTTACTCTAGGAGGCGGTGGGGCAACCTTCGCCGCTCCCCCGGATAAAGACGGCTTTTTCAACTACATGATCGTCTCGGTCAAAGGAGAGGAGGTCAAATTTGACCTGATGGAGCCGTATCATTTCTCTGTCGAAACCAGGACTTACGAGAAAGACGGGAAAATCTGAAACCATATATTTACAAGATTGAACCGAACAAAAAGAACAGGGAAATGGTCGATGTCTGGCTAGGCCTGGACGCGCCGGGAACATTCTCTGTTTGCTTGACCATTATCCCGGAGTCCTGATCCGGTGAAATAGGGGACAAGTCTGGCCTCGAATCAACTAAAAACAGGAACCGTCCCTGTAGATTATTGCAAATATACGGCCACAGAAAGGAGCGAACCATGAAAGGTTCTGAAGAAGAAAGACGCTATGAGGCCCTGAGTCCTTTCGAACTTAAGAACAAGCTGATCACAATGACAGAGACACATCACGAGAGGGTGATGCTAAATGCCGGCCGTGGGAACCCTAACTGGATAACAATGACACCGCGGCAGGGGTTCTTTCAGCTGGGGCTTTTCGCCGTGGAAGAGTCGCAGAGAAAGCCCCACCCTCCCCGCCTGGGAGGCACGCCTGAAAAAAAGGGCATAGCAGGGAGATTCGAGAAGTTCGCGGGGAAGCATTCAGGTGCCCCCGGTGTCGGGTTTCTGCGCGAAGCGTTTGTTTACGTGCACGACGAACTTAAGATCGATCCTGATGAATTTATCCGTGAAATGGTGGACGGCATACTTGGTGACCATTATCCTGTACCTGACCGGATGCTCATGTGCAGCGAGAAGATAGTTCATAAGTACCTCGAGCAGGAAATGTGCGGCGGACACCCGCCTCCTGGAAAGTTCGATCTTTTCGCGACCGAAGGTGGGACCGCTGCGATGGATTACATCTTCACCAGCCTTATGGAGAACAAGCTCCTTCACAAAGGAGACAAGATCGCGCTGGGAACTCCGATCTTCACGCCTTATCTCGAGATCCCACGTTTGAATGACTACGAGTTCGTTGAGCTTGAGATAAACCAGAATGAGAATTCGGACTGGCAATATCCCGATTTAGAGATCGAGAAGCTTACCGATCCTGAAGTGAAGGCTTTCTTCCTTGTCAATCCTTCCAATCCTACCTCGGTCAGTATACAAGAGAGCACCCTCGAAAAAATAGGTGAACTAGTCCGGACGAAAAGAAAAGATCTCATAATTGTTACGGATGACGTTTATGGAACTTTTGTCAACGACTTTAGATCGCTCGCGGCCGTT
The DNA here is from genome assembly GCA_030602545.1 of Candidatus Aerophobota bacterium. Taxonomy (GTDB): domain Bacteria; phylum Aerophobota; class Aerophobia; order Aerophobales; family AE-B3A; genus SOJT01. The sequence goes on along the minus strand of JAUVZN010000002.1, from coordinate 9,593 downwards.
GCCCCGCTGAACACGATCCTTGTCTATTCTTATTCGAAATACTTCGGCGCAACGGGCTGGCGCTTAGGCGTCATCGGGATTCACGAGGACAATGTCTTAGACAAGATGATCACCGCGCTGCCCGAGAAAGACAGAAAAGCGCTGTATGACCGGTACAGCACGGTAGTGCTCGATCCGGATAAAATGAAACTCATAGACAGGATGGTTGCCGACAGCCGGTCGGTGGCGCTTCATCACACCGCCGGCCTTTCGACACCACAGCAGGTCCTTATGGCTCTTTTTTCACTCTACTGCCTCATCGATAAAAAAGGAGAGTATAAGCAAGAGGCGCAATCTATAGTAACCCACAGATTCAAAGCGCTGTACGCGGCTCTCGGGACCCCGCATCCGGAAAACCAATACGACGCGCACTACTATACAACCATTGACATTCCTGCGCTTGCCAGAACCAGGTACGGCGAGGAATTTGCCGCTCATCTGGTGAAAAACTACGAGCCGATAGACTTTGTATGGCGCCTGGCAGATGAAAAGTCCATCGTTTTGATGGATGGAGGCGGATTTGACGCGCCGAACATGTCAGTGCGTGTTTCGCTCGCCAATCTTCCGGACAGCGCTTACAAGGCTATTGGTAAGGGTATAAGTGATCTCTTGGCGGATTATTATGACAGTTGGAAGTCGTCCAAAAGCTGATGCCGACGGTTCGCGTGAAGCCATCTAGGAGGGTAAGTTATGGTACATGATATTGTTGAGATATGCCGCAGTTATCCGCAGATCGCGGTCTTTCTGGCCATTGCGATAGGTTATTTTGTCGGCAAAATAAAATTCCACGGTTTCAACATCGGCTCGACCGCAGGGGTCCTTCTTGCCGCGCTCGTCCTCGGTCAAATGAGTATCGAAGTACCGCCCCTGTTAAAGGCGGTCAGTTTTGCCTTATTCATCTTCTGCATAGGTTACAAAGTGGGCCCACAGTTTTTTGGCGCGCTTAAAAAGGAGGGTCTTCACTATGTCTGGTTATCTCTTTTCCTCGCTCTGGTAGGACTAGTGACCGCTATTCTATTGGGGAAGTCGTTTGGTTTTGATAAAGGTACCACGGCAGGGCTACTGGCCGGGGCGATGACACAATCCTCGGCGATAGGTACTGCTGAGGGCGCCATCAAGCACTTGTCCATTTCGGCGGCTGATAAGACTGCACTCGAGAGCAATGTTGCCGTAGCCTACGCCATAACTTACATATTCGGGACAGCGGGACTAATCTTCTTTTTCAAAATGATCCCCCGGCTCATGAAAATAGACCTGAGGAACGAGGCCAGAAAACTGGAAGAGGAGATGTCCGGCGGTTCTGGGGAAATTGAAAAAAGACCGGAGCTCTTCTCATGGTACAAGCAGCTTAATCTTCGTGCGTATCGCGCTACGAATGAAAACATTTTGGGGAAAACAGTAAGGGAACTCGAGGCGCTGTTCCCGAGGAAGGCGGATGTCGAGAAGCTGAAGCGTGCCGATCAGGTTATCGATCCCGCGCCGGGCACGGTTATCCAGTCGGGCGATGTGGTCGCAATAGTCGGGGACCGTAGAGAGTTCCTCAAGGCGGATGAGATGATCGGTCCCGAGGTTGATGACAGAAGCGTAGTGGACCTCGTCGGTGAGGTTATGAATATCTGTGTCCTCAACCCCGAGCCGGTGGGGAAGACCCTTGGTGAGATCAGCACCGAGCACGGCCATGGCTGTTTTTTGAGAAAGATAACACGCCAGGGTCATGAACTGCCCCTCACGAAAAACACTGTTGTTCATAAATGCGACGTTTTGGAGATAGCCGGCGCGCAAAAAGATGTGGAGAAGCTTGTCAAATACCTGGGGTACCCCGAACGCCCAACAGTAACCACAGATCTGATAATGGTGGGGCTGGGTTGTGTTCTGGGCACTTTGTTAGGTTTAATAATGGTACCGGTGATGGGAATACCGTTAACGCTGGGGGTCGGCGGAGGGGTTCTCTTATCTGGGCTGGTGTTCGGCTGGCTGAGGGCCGTCCATCCCACTTTTGGACAGATTCCTAGCGGAGCACAATGGATCTTCACCGACCTGGGACTGAATCTCTTCATCGCCTGTGTTGGCTTGATTGCGGGTCCAAGAGCTGTCCACGCCCTGCAAACGACCGGAGCATCCCTGATTTTAGCGGGGGTCATTTTAACTCTCACGCCCCATATTATTGGCCTGGCCTTCGGCAGGATAGTGCTCAAAATGAATCCCGTTCTGCTCTTTGGTGCTTTGACCGGGGCGGGAACTAGCACTGCTACTCTCAATGCGCTAAAAGAAGAAGCGGATAGCCCCGTGCCGGTCCTGGGATATACCGTGCCCTTTGCATTCGGAAATGTTCTCCTTACCATTTGGGGAACTGTACTGGTGAATGTGATGTAGAACAACCCTATTAAAAAACTTCAAAATTGGGACGGATTTAGGTGTAGAATAGGGGCTGTTGCGTTTTGACCTTTTATGCGTGCAAATACTTTGCCCGGGACTGCTCATACTGGCGGCTTATTTTGGGGGAAAACTATCCCGCTGCCTGCACATAGGGGAAGTGGTCGGACAAGTTCTTGCGGCTGGTCATGGGCCCCGTTTTGCTTTTCTTCCTTTGGCGGAAATGCTAGCATCGAAGCGTTCCATCCTGAGAATTTTCCGATGAGGTCTATCTAGCGATTCACCAGCTGTCCAACCGGCGCGACTCTTTAGTCAAAGAGAAGAGCAGAATCAAAAATAAACTTCATATCCTGCTTCACAGAGAGTACCCCTATTACCAGAGCATGTTTAAGAATACCTTCTCTAAAGCAGCCTTAGCCTTTTGGAAAAGGTTCCCTATAGCCTCTTTACTTAAGGGTATCGGAGTAGATAGACTCGCTCAATACCTGAGGGATAATTCCAATAACACTGTCTCTACTAAAAAGGCTTTAAATATTTTGAAGCTGGTCGGTAAAGATTCTGTGCCTTCTCGCCTGAACCTTGTGCACTCAAGTATCATCAGGAACCTAATAAAGCATTTGAGATTCATTGAAGAGCAGATAGCTATTGTTGACAAAGAACTGGAGCCGTTAGTTAGCGAAACAGGGATGAAGCTTTCTGCATTAACAGGTGTTGATCTAGTTACAGCAGCTAAGCTCACAGTTGAAGTTGGTGATATAAACCGATTTAGCTCTAGTGATAAGTTAGCTAAGTGTGCCGGTATAGCTCCTCAGCAAAAAAGCTCGGGCGAAAAACTCAAGTTCAAAAAATCTAACCGGGCTAGACGCCAACTCAACACTGCTATATACCACATAGCTCTTTGTCAGATCGGCTCTGATAGATCAAGCAGACCTAGAAATCCTAAAGCCAGAGAGTACTTCTTGAGAAAGATCTCTGAGGGAAAAACCAAGAAAGAAGCCCTTACCTGCCTCCAGAGGAGGCTATGTGACATCATTTACGCTATGATGAAGAACAAGGCTGAGTATAGATTTAACACAACTGTCAGTCCCGCTGCTTAGGTTCATTTATTCCTCTTAGAAAATTCTTCATTTTACATAGGATGTCTTTCTGGATTAGTTGAGTTGCTACCTAATATTCAGTTTGTTTTTTAGAGGCACCTTTTTAGCCTCAGCACTTTCCCTGTATCCTGTTATGACTCTTGGAGAAGACATATCCAGAACTCTGGGCCTCAACTGGACATTTCTCAAAATTTCCTATGGGGTCTGATTCAAGCGAAGCTCTGAAGATGAGGGAGCAAAAAAGGTTTTTTGCCTGCTGAAGTCCGAGATTGCAGATAGAATTTCGGCTAACCTCCCCAGTGTTCAGTAGCCCTTACGGTTTTGACATTTTAAAGATCGTCTTTTCAGCCTAAAGCTGCATCTGAGATATTGAATTGGACCGAGTTAGGGATAATAGAAGTTTGGGACCGGGCCTCTGTTAGGCGGAGACCGGTGCTTATTATCAACTTTAGTGTGCGCGAATAAAGCGACCGTTCCTTCCGTTAAAATCCAGACTCTTAAGCAGAACTTCATAGGCTCTACCGTCACTGCCTATGTTGAAAATGACCCCGGAATTGGTCTTTTCATCCCTAAAAATATTCCCGTTCCAATGGGTTAACTCATAGGGAATTCTATTATGTCCCATGTACAAGGACAGCCTGTTATTTCTCTCAACCACGCTGATCTTGCCGTAATAGTGGTTCTCATATCCTCCAACGTAGCTGGAAGGCGGCAATCCGGGTGTTTTAGGAGATGGTGTCTCGGGTAGATGCTCAAACGGATCTAACACAGATCCTACCAACGCTTTTTCAAACTCTTCTTTGATAATGGGCCACCAGTCTGTCTCATTTTTCCCGGTAAACAATAGGTCGCTAAATGTCTTCGTCAAAGCACTGTGTAGAATATGACCATCCCGGAAGGCATTGGTCAAAATCACAATGCCCACCTGTTCTGAAGGAACCAGAAAAGTACTGGTACTGATGCCGGCTTCGAAATCGCCCCCATGGTGCACTACCTTATGTCCGTCTAAATAATCAACGAACCAGCCAAGGCCGTAGCATGATGTGCCGCTGCCTGATGAATGGATAATGGTCTGGGGCTTGTGAGTTTCTTCCAGCGCTTCGGCAGAAATAATATTCTTTCCTTCGAACTTCCCTCCCGCCAACTGCATTCGAACCCATTTGACCATATCGCTGATTGTAGAGCTTATGCCGCCAGCCGGGGATTGAGCATCTGGTTGGCGTAAGGTGTGGGGCATCATCTTGTCATTTTTTCGAACGTGACCTGTGGCCCTATTTTTTGCTTTCTCAACATCGGCAAAGAGGGCACTGCTTGAGTTCATGCCGAGCGGCTTGAATATTCTCTCTGCCACTAACTCGGACCATTTCGTGTCGGCCGCTTTCGCAGCGGTCTCACCGGCTGCAGTGATCAGAAAATTCTGATAGGCGTAACGGGACCGGAAACCGGCAATCGGTTTTTGATAACGAAGCCGGTAGAGAATTTCCTCGCGGTCATATTTGAACTCCGATTCGAGTTTATCGCCTATGTATTCGGGTAATCCGCTTCTGTGCGACAGGAGATCCCGGATCGTAATCCGATTCGTTACCCAGGGATCGTAGAGGCGAAATTCGGGATAGTGATCGATTACTCTGTCATCCCACCCCAGTAAACCATCGCCGACCATGGAAGCAATGGTGGCCGAAGTAAAGGATTTGGATATAGATGCTAGCTGAAAGACGGTGTCCGCGTCTACGGGATCGGGAGACCCTACTTTCCTGATCCCAAGACAGTTGAGGTATTGCGCCTTGTCCTGATACACGACGGCAATAGCCATGCCCGGAACGCCGCTCCGTTTGAATGTGGTTTCTACGTACGCGTCAAACCGAGGCAGAATTCTCCTTACACGATCGGCATCCGTGCCCGGCGCGTGCATGGGCCAGACGTCACTCGCCAACAAAAATAATGCCACCAGAACCCATGGAAGCACGCGCCATAATCTCCGCTCGAGGACAAGATCCTCTTTTCTGTTTTTATTAATAGCCATTCGTGACCTCCCTTCACCTCACGGCTCAAGCTTGATGACCGGCGGCCTCTCGACGGCCTCCATGATTTTCTTCACGGGAATGCGGTGCTCCAATAACCGGATCATGGATCTCATATAGGGGTCGACATGGTTGAAGAATCGCTCGTACCCCCTACACAGATAGTTCCATCCCGGCTCACCTGTGGTGTTTTCACGAAGCGATGCTTGGGACATTCGCCATAGCCAGGGTATCCTCTTTCACAAAAACACTATCAAGGGTTTGGGCGTATGGCCACTAATGATTTCTACATCTGACCTCTTCACCCCCAACTCCTCAGCCAAAAAAACTACCAGAGCCTTATTCGCTTTCCCTCTCACCGGAGGAGCATTAATTTTCACCTTCAAGGCCTCCCCCTGAACTCCCACGATCTCATTTTTCGGCGCTCCTGGCTGCATCCTTACGTTAAACATAGGTCCATTATCTACTTTTCGTATACGCAACATTTTTCAAAGCTTCGCCTCTTTCACTAAAAGGATCTTGTACCAAAAAGATTCTTTTGCGGATACCGCCAGCATCTCCCAGCATCTTTTCCCATGATCAGACTGCTCGCAATTTAAATCATTCCGATTCAGTACCGCAATAAGCTCCATTGCCGCTTTGCTCATTCTCATTTAAAAAAGACCCACCTTAGAAAAATAGAGCCAAGCCTGAGTATGCTGTCATGTGCTCTTCGGTCTTCTTCCTTAAGCCTCTCTAGCACTAAAGCATTAATTATGTAATTCTCCTGCTTTTTTGAGTGCTAACTTGGCAAGAACAGGTCCAACTATTTCATGCACAATGGTAGCTCCAACCACGACGCTGATAATAGTGTCAGAAATACTGTCAAATGCATGATTCTGCTTGATCATGAGAGCCAGTCCAACCACAATACCCCCCTGGGGAATCAAACCGCCTGCCGCATACTTCTTAACCATTGGAGACGATTTTGAAATAGAAGCCCCGACCATAGTTCCTGAAACTTTCCCCACGGTTCTAAAAAGGACAAATAATAATACAAGGATATAGTAAGTTGACAGTACAGAAAAGTTAAGGTGCATTCCGCTTAATGTAAAAAATAACACAAAAATCAATTGTTCGGTAGAGCGCTCGAGAATCCTAAATATTTTGTCTCTTTTGGAGTTGTAATTAACGACGGTAATGCCCATAGTCATTGTCGCCAAAAGCTCATTAAAACCTAGTAGCGTTGCAAGGCCAAAACATAGTGCTAAGAAAGCTAGGATTAAGACGATAAAACCGGCCTCTGTCTCCTTCTTCATCAAAGAAGTGATCAAATTGAACATGAATCCAAAAGCTATTCCTAATATTATAGCTCCCACAATAACAACCAGGGGGTTCAATAAGGAAGAGTGCAAATTGAAACCTTGGTGGAGAATGAACACCTCAGCTATAGCGATAGCAAGACTATAATTTATAATCCCTGTAGCATCGTCGAGTGCAGCCACACCCATTATGGTGGAGGAAACATCCCCTTTTGCTCGATACTCGTGTGCAACTGCGAGTGTGGCAGCTGGATCAGTCGGCGATCCAAGAGAACCGATGATCAGACTTAAAGGAATAAATACGGTAAACCAGGTGGCGTCAACACGGTGAATAAAAAAAGGGGTTGTTACCAGAAAGCCTATAACAATTGCCATGAATGCAAATTCAGCCTCACATATGGTTATGTACAAAATTCCTTTTCCTAGCTTTTTTATGTGGGAGAATAAGAGAGTGCCACCTACCGAAAAGGTAATAAACGCAAGGGAGATATTGGTTACAAGACTGGTATGATCTACGAAATCTTGGGGTATGAGGTGAAGCAGGCCAGGGTTTAACAGTATGCCTGCTAAAATATATCCTGTTACTCTTGGAAGCTTAATCTTGGCAGCTATTTCTCCAACGACAAAACCAGTGAAGATTATGATTCCAACGATTAAGATAGACTGCACATCATTTATCCTTTTCTTTCACAGGAATCGCTATTCGGGTCAGTTCTTTCCACATAACAAGGAAATCTAAGCGTGCCCCTTGTTCAAAAATTCTGCGATAGCCTCCTCTGGGGATAAATCATACATTAAGATAAAATTTACTGGTTGTCAACCGATAATGGTCTAAAAATATCTCAGGTACTCTGATGGAGAGGTCGTTTTTCCAAAGAATGCTCTACAGTTTATCTAACCTCATTGGCTGGGGAGGGTTGACTTGCATGATTTGCTTGTTTCTTCTAGACTTAGAAATCTTGGTATCTCACTCTGCCTTCGTTTTGATTAGACCGGGAAACTATGAACTGGAATTTGAATATCATCTGTAGTATTCTCGAAAAAACTCTCCTCAGTGACTTTATCAAGGAGGCAATCTGATGAATAAAAGTTGTAGGATCGACGTTCGACCATTGACAGCGGTTCTTGATCAACCACTTACCTTGAGGATAAGCGGTTTGGCTCCGGAGCAGGAAATTACCGTACGTTCGCAGACAAAGGACGAAAAGGGAACGCCATGGCAGGCGTTTGGTACGTTCATCGCTGACACTCATGGCGTTGTAGACTTATCCAAGCAGGCACCCCAATCCGGCACCTTTACCGTGACCGACCCCACTGCTCTCACGTGGGCGATGCATCCGGAAGGTTATGATATTGACAAGCCGGTGCCTGCTTTCGAGAAACGCAAGCTTGAACCGCTTCGTTTCACCATCACGGTAGAAGCGAATGGCGAGGATTTGGCGCAGATGGAATTCAGTCGACAACTTCTTCCTCCAGGGAGCGATATTATTCGTGAACCTGTGGTGGGGCGTGGGTTGGTCGGTACGTTGTTCTATCCTGCAGAAGTCGGCCCGCATCCCATCGTGATCCACCTTGGGGGTACCGACGGAGGCTTGAATGAGGTCCGAGGTGAACTGCTCGCGTCACACGGGTTCGCGGTGCTCTCACTGGCATACTTCGGCATAGATCCGCTACCACCCGAACTGGCTGAAATCCCTTTGGAGTACTTTGAAAATGCTCTTGGTTGGTTGACAGAGCACAAAGCCGTTGATAGCAGGCGAATTGGTGTGTATGGTTACTCAAAAGGGGGTGAGCTGGCTCTGTTGTTGGGAGCGAATTTTCCCCAGATCAGAGCGGTAGCCGCTTTTGCCCCCAGATCAGTCATATGGCAGGGTCTTCGCCGGGGACGAGTCACGAGTTCTCGGACCCGTGGGGGCGCCCCGTTGCCATTCGTGCCGATAAAATTCTCAATCGGCATTCTTGTCAGGCTTATGTTCGGGCGACCAGTGGCTTTTCGGGCATCTTACGAAAGAGGCCTTAAGGACCGCCGGGCTGTGGAAGCAGCCGCAATTCCTGCTGAGAATATCAACGGGCCAATACTGCTGGTTTCTGGCGAGAACGATGCAATCTGGCCTTCCACGATAATGGCAGAGATGTTGATCGATCGTCTCCAGCGAAACAACTTTCCTCATCCATACCAGCATCTGAAATACAAAGGGGCCGGTCACGTAACGAGCATCCCCTATCTGCCAGCCATACAGATGCGTCGCGGCTTAGTTTTTAGCTACGAGTTTGACTCGAACTGCCAGGCAAACATAGATGCCTGGAAGGCTCTGTTTGCCTTTCTCAAGCAGCATCTGTATTGACCAAGATTGTCTTAGGGAATTAATGTATAATCTCTTCCTGAATCAGGTCAGGCTTTTCACCTCCTTAAATGTGGGATAACTGTCCTAGCCAAAGCTCCCACCGAAACACCAAGTTTCATCAATGGTTCCATTTTGTCCAAACGAACTAGAGATACCAAATTAATCGAGCGCCAAAGGTGATAAAACCTGTGTCTATCTCTTTCAGAGAGAAGTTGGCCGATTCATAGTAGGCGTCCAGTATGAGAGACAGGGACTCGAGAGCTATTTCCGTTCCTGCCTGAAGAACATAGTTAAGATCGCTCCATCCTGCATCTCCTGAGGCCCATTGCACGTAGGTTTCCTCTATCCCGGCACCAGCGTAAATCCCGGTTCCCAGAATGTCAACCAGAAAAGAGATCTTGGGAGTTAGGCTGTAGT
>JAUVZN010000108.1 GCA_030602545.1 Candidatus Aerophobota bacterium | reverse complement strand
TGTAATCCATTCGGCAGCATCCTTTAAACTCTTGGCCACATAATCTATATTTATTGTTCCCTCAACCTTCTCATCAGAATATTCTTTCCCGTAGCCGGTTAAAACCAGGACGGCTTTACAGTCTGCCCTAAGACCCGCTTGTAGATCAATTACCTTATCACCCACTACGTAGCATTTAGGGAGATCCAAGCCGAGCTCCCTGGCTGCTTTTTCCAGCATTCTTGGGTTAGGCTTTCGGCACCAGCAGTTCTTTCTGTATTTTCCCTTGCCCTGGGTGGGGTGATGAGGGCAATAGTAGATGGCATCGAGGTGGGCCCCTTTCTCGGATAGCTGCGTCCTCATCTCTTCATGAATTTCCTCTACCTTTTCCTCTGTGAGATATCCCCGGGCTACCCCCGACTGGTTGGTGATGACGACGACCTTGAAGCTATGCTCATTCAATAATTTTATAGCCTCGGGAGCTCCAGGTAGGAGTTTCAAATCTTTGAGATCCTTAAGATAGTTAACCTCTTCATTAATGGTTCCATCTCGATCCAGAAAAACGGCTGTGTTTTTGATCCTCACACCGGGTTCCAGTTTCGGAAAAATCTCACCCAGCCTCTTCTAAAGACAACTTTCTGACTAAGAGCTGCTCGTGCCAAAAAGTTCGGTCTCTACCAAATGGCAGATAATATGAAAAAATGTTATATGCAGCTCTTGAATTCTAGGAGTCTTTTTAGAGGGAGCTCTCACTACTAGGTCCACCAATTTAGCCAGCCTGCCCCCATCCATTCCGGTAAAGCCTACTGTAGTAGCCCCTCTCTCTTTAGCAACCTTCACTCCTTCCAGCACGTTCAGAGAATTACCACTGGTGCTAATACCAACAGTCACATCACCTTTACTTGCCAAAGCCTCCAGTTGACGAGCAAAAATGTGACAAAAATCGTCATCATTAGCCACCGAGGTGAGAATGGAGGTGTCAGTGGTCAGAGCAATGGCTGGTAGGGCACCTCGCTGGAGCTCCAATTTGTTTACCATCTCTGCAGCCACATGCTGAGCATCGGCAGCAGAGCCTCCATTTCCGAAGAGAATTAGCTTATTTCCTCTCCGGCAAGCCTCAACAATCACTGAGGCTGCCTTTTCTATCTCCCCAACTAAAGTTGGATCGCCCAAGGTCCTTTTTTTAAGCTCAAGCGTCTCAGATAGGATTTCCCTGATAATTTTTCCCATACCTTTAGTTTCCATTAATTTTACCTCACTTCCCAGGAGCGAACTCCCTCAAGCTCAAAATCAAAATCTACCATCTGCCCTCCTAGCTTCTCCAGAGCCTGGATGATTCTGTACTTTTTGTCGAAGGGAGCATAAATCAGAAGATATCCTCCCCCACCGGCTCCCAGAATCTTACCCCCCAGAGCCCCTTTCCGGCAAGCTGCCTCATACATCTCGTCGATGAAGGGCGCACTGATTTGGCTGGCCATCTTTCTCTTGCTCTTCCAGGCGTGGTGTAAAAGTTTTCCAAATTCATTAAGTTTTGCCCTCAAGAGAGCCTTCTTCATCTGAATAGTGACTTCTTTTAACTCATCCATGGCCCGCACTACTTCCTCTTTCTTCGTTACAAACCCTTCCACCTGCTCTTCGATAATATGGGCAGACAACCTTCTTCTCCCGGTATAGTAAAGAAGAAGATTATAGTTAAGCTCATCAACCACATCAGGGGGAATTTTTAAGGGATTAACGATGACCGCATCTTTGGTAAATTCGATAAAGTTAAATCCTCCGAATGTAGCCGCATATTGATCTTGCAGTCCTCCTTTAATGCCAAGATCAACCCTCTCAATCTGATAGGCTAAATCGGCGATATCATAATTAGTTAAGGGCTCATTCAGCCAGTGTTTAAAAAGGGCAATGAGACAAACCACCATAGTAGAAGATGAACCCAATCCTGAGCCAGGCGGAGCATCGCTGTGAAGATAGATCCTAATTCCTTTCCCCATAACTTTCATTTTCTTGATGACCGATTTTACCAGATCCATCTTTCCGTTGTATTTTAAATCCTCTTCCTTTTCATATTTCACTATCATATTGTAATCCAGGGAATTAACCTCCACCTCATTTTTATCTTTAAGAGGAATCAGGGAAGAATAGACATATTTATTTATGGTGGCGCTAAGTACTACTCCACCTCGTTCCTGAGGGTATGGTGGGACGTCGGTTCCGCCCCCAGCAAAACTAACTCTTAAGGGTGCTTTACTTCTCACAATCACCTTATCAATTCCTTCATGTCCTCTTGAATTTGAGTATATTTTTGGGGTGTTCCAATATCAATAAAATAGCCTGCGCACAGATACCCAAAAAGGGGCACCTGTTTCTTCAATAAAAGAGGAAAGATGCATCTCTCTAGAGAGATTTTTTTTCCGCGGGGAATGAAACTTAGCACTTCCGGTTCAAATAGATAAACTCCAGCGTTAACCATACTGTAAGACTTTCCTTTTTCTTCTTTTTCAAGAAATTCTGTGATTCTATCACCCTTGTCGGTCTTCACTAACCCATATTTTTCCGTTCTACTCACCCGAGTTAAAGCAATGGTCCCGCTGCTCTTTTTCTTCTTGTGATATTGGAAAAAGTCAGATAAGTTGATCTCTAGATAAGAGTCTCCGTTCAATGCCAGAAAAGTACCTTTATCCAGGTACGCTTCGGCATTCTTGAGAGCTCCTCCCGTCCCCAAAAGTTTTTTTTCGGTTGCATATTGAATATTAACATTAAACTCTACACCATCCTTAAAATGATCCTTGATTTGGTCCGCTAAATAGCCTACACAGACTACTATATCCTTTACCCCGTATTTCTTAAGCTGCTCGATTTGATATTCCAGAAAAGGCCTTCCCAGGACGGGTGCCATTGACTTGGGCCTGTCAGTTACGCTCGCTTTTAACCGTGTCCCCAGGCCTCCGGCCAGTAT
>JAUVZN010000083.1 GCA_030602545.1 Candidatus Aerophobota bacterium | reverse complement strand
AAAGGGGAAGTTAGGCCCCTGGATTCAAGGAAGCTGGCCGTAATTTTGATGGGGATAGCCCACAGTCTCACCGTTTATTGGATTTCGCAAAAGGAGAAGGGCTCATTATCCAAAGATGAGTCCTTGGCCTGGGAGGTATTCTGGGAAGGAGCGAGAAGAAAGGTTTGACTCATCCATCTCGCTCTGTTAAAATTAATTTGCCTGTAAGGAGGAGGAAGATGACTCCGCAGCTAGGGAGTGAATTAAAAAAGAGGCTCCTGCAGTATCAGATTAACCATTATCTAGCCAGGCTAGCCAGGACCCAAAATGAGGAAGAGTTCTATAATGAGTTCGATATCCTATTAAAGGGGCTGTATAGGTTTGCCGGTCCCAATAAGTCTGCTATGGAGAACGTAAGGAAAGCTTTTCAGGTCAAACATCCCTTGGCAGATCTTTCTCGCTTACTTCTTCAAGAGAGAATATCTAAAGTGACCAGAGAAAAATTAGCCAAAAATTTCTTTTGTGACTGGGTTATGGAGGCGAAAAAGAGGGAAAGGTTAGAAGAGGAGGGCTTTAAAGCTCCCTGGTTTTTTGTTATCTCTCCCACTAATGCCTGTAACCTCAACTGCTATGGCTGCTATGCTCATGAGTACGAGAAGGGAGAGGGTCTTTCTTACGCTACCTTTGATAGAATCCTAAGGGAAGCAAAACAGCTCGGAATTTATTTCATAACCATCTCGGGGGGAGAGCCCTTCTATTTTAAGGATAGGGAGACAGGAAAAGATTTATTGGATCTATTAGAAGAACATGATGATATGTTCCTTCAAATCTACACTAACGGAACATTGTTGGATGAAAAAAGAATCGAGAGGCTGGCTAAAATAGGTAATACTGCTCCGGCCATCAGCATGGAAGGCTTTAAGAAAGAGACAGATGAGAGAAGAGGAAAGGGAGTCTGGGAGAAGATAAACGAGGCCAGGGAAAGCTTACACCAGGCGGGGATCCTGCAAGGATTTTCAGTTACGGTAACCAGGGAGAATGCAGATATTGTCAGCAGCGACGAATTCATAGATGATCTTATCGCTAAACATGTCTCCTTTGGCTGGTATTTTATTTACATTCCTATAGGTAAGGAGCCTGCCGTTGAGCTGGTGCCGACTCCTGAGCAGAGAAGCAAGCTTCGAGAGAAGGTGTGGGAGTGGCGGTCAAATAAACCTATTTTTGTAGGGGATTTCTGGAATGATGGACCGTGGACAGGAGGATGTATCGCCGGAGGAAGAAAATACTTTCATATTAACTCCCGGGGAGATGTGGAACCCTGTGTTTTTATTCACTTTGCCGTGGATAACATCACGGAGCTCTGGAAGAAAGGCAAGGGCCTAAGGGAAGCTATTATTTCTCCTTTCTTTCTTTCCCTAAGAAGAAAGCAGTTAGAGAGAAACCATAACTGGCTAACTCCCTGTGCTATCATTGATAAGCCTGAAATTCTGAGGGATGTAGTTAAGGAATATAATGCTTATCCTACTCATAAAGGAGCAGAAACTATAATCAAAGGTAAAATTGCTCATTTCCTCGACGAGTATGCAAAACATCTTGAGGCAATCACTGGACCAGAGTTTGAAAAGATGCTTGCCGGAGAATATGATTCTCCCATCGTGAAATTAAGCAAAGTGATAGAGAACAATCGAAAGAAGAACAGAAGAGAAATAGAGATTCAAACTAGGACAGCAGAGAGAATATGAAAATACTGTTGATTTCACCAACCTGGAAGAAGGAAGTAGGAACCAAAAGATTAAGCAGGCATAGGGTATTTAAGACCCCTCCCCATAATCTTCTTGTTATAGCTGCCTTAACTCCTAAGGATATAGAAATAGAGATAATTGATGAGAATATAGAAAAGATAGATTTTGATAAAAAAGTTGATTTAGTAGGGATAACCACTATGACTGCTTCCAGTCCCCGTGCTTATGAGATAGCGGATAGATTTAGAGAGAAGGGGATCCCGGTGGTCCTAGGAGGAATACATGCTACAGCCTTACCAGAAGAATCAACCCAGCATGCGGATGCGGTAGTAATAGGAGAAGCAGAGGGGAGCTGGGAAAAACTGCTCCAGGATTTAAGAGAAGGAGGAAAAGAGGCACTAGCTAAGTTCTACCAGAATCCTCAAAGACCCGATCCTTCAAAAATACCTATTCCTGAAAGAGGCCTTGTTGAAAATAAAGGCTATCTTCTCAGCCGTTTCTTACAGTTAAGCAGGGGCTGTCCTTTTGATTGTCACTTTTGTTCGGTCAGCAAATTCTTTGGCAAAAAATATCGTTTTCGTCCGGTAAAGAAAGTGATAGAGGAAATCAAAGGTATGATAGGTAAATCCCTCGGAACACGGTTTTTGGGATTTCTTGATGATAATATTGTGGGAAATATTGCCTATGCCAGGGAGCTATTTAAGGCTTTAATACCTTATAATCTTTTATGGATAGGGCAATCTTCTATAAACATAGCTCGTCACGAAGATGTCCTGGAGTTGGCAGCAGCTAGTGGATGCAAGGGGCTATTTATTGGTTTTGAATCAATTTCTGAAGCTTCTTTAGGAGAGATCAATAAATCTCATAATAAGATAAAATTCTACGAGAAGGCTATTAAGAAAATTCACCAGTTTGGCATAGCAATTGAAGGAGCTTTTATCTTTGGCTTTGATCACGATGATAAAAGTATCTTTCGAAAGACGGTTAAATTTATAGAGAAGGTGAAGCTAGATGTCATTCAATTCACTATTCTCACTCCCTTGCCAGGGACAAAATTGCATGAGAAATTAGAAAAAGAAGGTAGAATTATAGATAGAGATTGGTCAAATTATGATCTGGCGCATGCAGTCTTCCAGCCAAAATTAATGACCCCTCAGGAGTTAAAAGAAGGATTTGATCGGGCCTATCAGAGGATCTATACCCTCTCTTCTATTTTCAAGAGACTAACCGGCCTATTGAGGGGAGGAAGATGGAAATATCTGGGTCCTCTCCTCACTTTAAATTTTGGCTACAGAAGAACCTTTAAAGGGAAGGAGTAGGAAACCTCGTCCAGGATGAATCTTCATGGATCTGACCTATTTCATAAGATTTTTCTTAAAGAACAGGATGAATCGTTGGGTTTTTAGTCAATTGGCAAAGGAGGATGAAGAAAAAGAGACGGTATTAGAAGACATTTTTTCTCTTTATACCAAGGGGAAGAATTTATCCTTCTGGCGGGAGATAGAGATTCTTCCCTTTTATCTATTTTTTGAGTCAGGAAGAGTTCTCTTTGGCCAGAGTAGAAAAGAGGTAAGAGAAAAACTTGCCGATCCCCTTTTCCAACATGGTATAGCCCTTACCATGAGGTCAATAGCCACTTATGGCTTCCTCCATCCTCAAATTTTCACTGCTCCTCCCGTAGTGGTCTGGAATTTCACCAATAGCTGTAATCTTAAATGTAGGCACTGTTATCAGGAAGCGGGGACGAGGTTAGAAGGAGAACTGGATCTAGCTACTCGATTGGATATAGTGGATCAACTAGCTGAGGAGGATGTGTTCTCCATCGCCTTCTCTGGAGGAGAGCCCCTGATGGATAAGGACTTATGGAGAGTGGTGGAGCGGGCACATAAGAGAAACCTTTATGTCTCTATTGCTACCAACGGCACCTTAATTACCGCCGAGGCAGCTCAAAGGATGACTGAATCCGGAGTAGATTACGTGGAAATCAGCCTGGACAGTGCCAAGCCAGAAGTGCACGATGCATTTCGGGGAATTCCTGGATTCTGGAAAAGGGCAGTCAAAGGTATTGAAAATGCAACAGCTCAAGGAAAGTTCGAGGTTGGCATTGCCTCTACCATAACTCAGATGAACATCGCCGAAATAGAGGATTTGATACAGTTCGCTAGGAACTTGGGGGCGAATAAATTTTACGCCTTTAATTTTATCCCCACAGGAAGAGGAAAAAATATGGTAGATATGGATTTGACCCCCCAGCAAAGAGAAGAGATGTTAAATATTCTCTATGAACATTATCTAAAGGGAGATATTGTATGTATGACCACCTCTCCTCAGTATGCCCGCGTTTGTACCATGAATGGCAGCAAACAGCTAATTCCTAGCTCTCATTATACTGTAGCTAAAGGTGAGCAGGCTAGAATGTTAGCTGAATTTATAGGAGGTTGCGGGGTGGGAAGGGCCTACTGTGCTATTCAACCGGATGGGATAGTAACTCCCTGTGTCTTTATGCCTATTGCGGTGGGAGATCTCAAAGAGAAGAAATTTATTGACATCTGGAATGATTCACCTATTCTGAGAGACATCAGGAGAAGGGAAGATCTAAAGGGACACTGCGGCGAGTGCGAGTATAGGTCAGCCTGTGGTGGCTGTCGGGCCAGAGCCTATGCCTATCTTGGTGATTATAAAGCTCCTGACCCTGGTTGTATAAACAATGAGGAAGTTTTCCTTGAACTTAGTGGGAGGGATTCATCGTATTAATAAATGAGAACCTTACTTATCTTTCCTCTCTCTCAATTTGCCTTAAAAGAGGTGGCAGGGCTCACTCCCCTGCCACTTGGTTTAACTTATCTAGCGTTGGTTATAGAGAAGCAAGGATACCAGTAAAAATGAAGTATTGTACTAGATGTGGAAGTGTCCTCGAGAGGAGGCGGATGGAGGGAAGAGAAAGAGAGGTTTGCCCTGTGTGCGGTTGGGTTCATTATCAAAATCCTCTTCCGGTAGTAGCAGCAGTTATTACTGATAATGGGAAGGAACAGGTTCTTCTCATTAAAAGAGGGATCGAACCCGGCAAGGGGAAGTGGGCTCTGCCGGGAGGGTTTGTGGAAAAAGATGAGTCTCCCTCCCAGGC
>JAUVZN010000017.1 GCA_030602545.1 Candidatus Aerophobota bacterium | reverse complement strand
GGCGGTGGGGTAGACGGAGCCATTCATCGAGCAGGCGGCCCCCAGATCCTGGAAGAATGCAAGAAGATTCGAGCAAAGCAGGGAGGATGTCCTACCGGTGAAGCAGTTATCACTACGGGAGGATTACTCAGAGCCAAATACGTTATTCATACTGTTGGTCCGATATGGCGAGGTGGAAATCGGAGGGAAGAAAAGCTTCTCATCAATGCCTACCGCAACTCTCTTGCTCTAGCTAAAGAAAAGGGTATTCGATCCCTCTCTTTTCCCTCTATCAGCACTGGTGCTTACGGATACCCCATCCAGGCTGCTGCTCGGGTGGCTCTTTTTACTGTTCGGGACTTCCTTACCCAGTACGATTTTGAAGAAGTGCGCTTTGTCCTCTTTTCTGATGGGGATCTTAAGACTTACGAGGCGGCTTGGACAGAGATAGTTGGGAGATCTTAATACTGTATGAGGGACTATGTTAAATTTCTAAGGATTCTTTATAAGTTTCAGACGTCCTTTTTAAATCTTGCCATACCCCTTCTGAAATAGGAATTCCCTTTTTTCTTCTTTCTTCTTCAATTTTTGACTCTATTTCTCCCGGGATAAAAACTCCCTTTAATCTAATCTCCATTCTTCCCTACCCCCAACTTTTCTGATTGTTCCCTCCCTTTGGCCTGTAATTAAGTTATAGCATCAGTTTTTTCAGACTTAATGATGTTATCTTCTCAAAAATGATATTCATCTCTTGAATTTGATAAATACGGTAAGCTCTCGTTCTCAATTTTATCCGTGTATCCATCTTGCCAGTTGGTAAAAGTATATGACATAAAGTCCCATAAGCAATATTCCCTTCTTCCTGGTTAGCTGGTATCGATGCCGCATCAAAAGAACCATAGCAACCACTACAAGAAGCATCCAGGGATAGGCAAAAGCAATGGTTCGGGGATTTACCCTTATAGGGTTAACAGTTGCGGCAGCGCCTATTATCCAGAGGATATTTAAAACATCTGCTCCCAGGATATTTCCTATGGCTATTTCTCCGTGTCCCTTTAGGGCCGAGGTTATAGCCGTACTGATTTCAGGCAAAGATGTTCCGATAGCAATCATGGTTAATGCTATTATTATCTCCGGGACTCTCAAAATTTTCGCTATCCATAATCCTGACCATATTATCAGTCTGCTGGAAATAATCACTCCCACTGCACCTATAATGAAAAAAACCACGATTCTTTTTAACTTGGGATCAGAAGAACCTTCCTTTCTCACCTCTTGTGTGCGTTTTGATATCTCCCTTCTTATAAGATAGTAATAGTAGCCTGCTAATAAGAGTATCAGCAAAATCCCCTCAGTCCTTCCAATAAAAGCATCGAAGGCGAAAGCATAGGATATAAAGGCACTACATATAAGAAAAATACCAAAACTCTTTAATATGTGCCTGTCTACTGCTATAGAGACACCTATTATAGCGGCCAGAGCCAAAGCTAGTCCATTATTAGCGATAACAGAACCTACGGGATTTCCCAGGGCTATCTCCGGGTGCCCCAGGTAGGCTGCTTGCACAGATACTGAGAATTCGGGCAAACTAGTAGCTAAACTCACCAGAACAATACCTACCACTATCTTAGGAATTCTAAAGATATCAGCGATACCAACAGCTCCATCCACAAAAAAATCAGCACTTTTTAGTAAAATAGCAAAAGCACCGGCAAATATAATAGCAGCAGAAATTACACCCATCTGGCTTTACTCTTCTTGAAGTCCTTTGGCTTCTAATACCTTATCAAGCCCCCACAGCTCTAAGGTTAGTTTTCCTGCCATAAGCTGTCTCATATTTGACTCTGTCGAAAATACTAACAACTCTAGCTCATTTTGCCCAGTCTCAGGGATTCACTCCAACTTTTTCAGTTTGAATTTTTTGAGCACCGGAACCTTCTTACAGGCAGGCTTAATATATTGTAATTCTTGAAACACGTCAAATTCCCGATTTGCAAATAGGTTCCACCTCAGATTGCCTCTTGTGGCCCAAAGATTCTCACTACCACCATGGAACATTTTTGTCTTTTGTTAGTCTAAAATAAGTAGATTAACGGATAAACATATTATGCGAGGAGGTTAGTGATGAAAAAGAAAGGGCTAGTTTTGGCACTGGCGGGTTTAATGGTAGCGGGACTGGTTGGCAGTGCTGCGGCACAGGACTGGCGAATTAAAGTCACTGGTTCTCAAGCTCGAAGATTCGCCGCGAAGGGCTGGACAGGAAAATACACATTCGGCCCTCGGAGCAGATTAGACTTAACCGCCGAGCAGAAAGGGAAGATAGCTAATCTAAGGCTCACCTTTCAAGAGGAGACCTTAGAATTGCGCACACAGCTTGCCAGAAAGAGGCTAGACATCCGAAAACTTCTGCTGGAGGAGTCTTCCGATCTGTCCAGAGTCTATGGCCTGGTGGATGAAATGGCCCCCATTCAGGCCGAAATCCAGAAGAAAGCCATTGAATTTCGGTTGAAGTTGAAAAGCTTTCTCACCGAGGAACAGCTAGAAAAGCTCCCCAGTTTGGGTTTGGCTCGGGGATTCGGCAGACCTATGGGCCGCAGAGGGCCTATGGGTGGCTGTTGGCGATAACAGAAAGCATCAACGATGAAGGGGGGAGGGTAAAACTTCCCCCCATTGTGTTTTCGATGGCAGGGACTTGATATATTTTGAGATTCGTTCATAATTATAGAACCCTCAATAAGCAATAAAAGGAGAGGATAGAATGAGAAAAAGCTTACTTTTTAGTGTGGCATTGCTGATCGCTCTAACTTCCTTTAGTTCCGGAGCTCAGGAAACTAATGTGAGAGAGCTCAGTCTGGAGGAGAGTATCGCCATAGGTCTTGAGAACAATCTTGATCTGAAGCAAGCAGCTTATAATCTAAGCCTCAGAGAGACAGAATACCAGGAGGCTAAGATAAACAATCTGCTCAGAACCTCCATTATCGCCCTAAAGAACGCTGAACTTAACTTTAAGAAAGGCCAAAATGCTTTTGAGGAAAAAAAGAAACAGTTGGCTCTAGAGGAGATAACCAACCGATACTTTGAAATCTTGAAATATGAGAGGAAAGTGCAAATTGAAAAGATCTCGGTTAAGCAGAGCAAGGAGAATCTGGAGATGGTGAAAAACAAATTCTCTCTGGGAGATGCAAGTGAGCTGGAAGTCATGCAAGCCGAAGTAGGGCTTTCCCAGGCCCAATTGGGCCTGACCCGAGCCGAAAATGGCCTGATCCTTGCCAGAATGAATCTGAGCTATGTCCTGGGGCTACCCCTGGATCTACCGGTGAAACTCACCGATAGTTTTTCTTTGGAAACATTAGAGATAACCCTGGAGGAGAGTATTCAAAAGGCTATGGACAATAGGTACGAGATTATTGAAGCTGGGGACAGTCTTGAATTTGCCAAACTGAAATTGAGTCTTAAACAGAACCAATACACATCTGAAATTGAGCAAAAGAAGGCGGAAATAGAACTTAAAAAAGAGGAGGTAAATCTGGAGCAGCTCATGGAAATGATTCCTCTGGAGATCACCGGCTCTTTGTTCGCTTTGAAAGAGAAAGAGACCAACGCCCACATCACTAAGAAACAAGCGGAAGAGAAAGAGGAGAGCTATCGAATTGCCCAGGCTCAGTATAAGGCAGGACTCATCACCACTGCGGATCTACTGGATTCCCAGATCAAACTCACTCAAGCAAACGTAAATGCCCTGGAAGCACTTTTTAACGCTAATCTAGCCAGGAGGCAGTTTATTAAGGCTTTAGGAGGCGAACTGGAGAAAACTCAAGAGAAATCTTCTTAGAGAGAATTGCCGTTAAAGGGGGCACAGCAATGAAGATGGGGATTGTTTTCCTGGCAGTGGGCTTGCTTTTTCTTTTCTCCTGCCCAGCCTGGTCTACCGAGAAGCTAGTTAAGCTGACTTTAAGTGAGAGTATCAAACAGGCACTTGAGGGTAATCTCGATATTAGAATTGCTGAAATCCAGCTTCAGAAGGTGGAATCTGAGATTGCTCAAAGAAAGGCCTCCTTCAAGCCGAAGCTAAGCTTCGAGCTCGCTCCAGCAACCTGGGTTGGGAAACCTGACTCGCTGAATTATGAGCCGCGGGCTGGTTTGAGCGTGAGTCTGGCGACCAAAAGGGGAACCACCTACAGCCTCAACCTGGAGCAAGAAAAAGGTGAGGATGAAAGAATCAATACCAGTTTATCTTTTATCCTTACTCAGAGGATTCTACCTCATCCCAGAGTTGATCCCTCTTATCTGGCGCTGGAGAAATCGCTGGTCAATTTAAGGCAAAAGAAGCTTACCTTGGAGGAAGAGAAAAACCGCTTAAAACTCAAAGTAACAGTCAATTTCTATGATATTCTAAAGGGACAAAGGAAAATTGAATTAAATAGGCTTTACCTGAAAGAGGCCAGGGAAGATCTCCTGGTGGTCAAAGATAAAGTGGACAACCAATTGGCCGGTGAGCTGGATCTATTAAATGTTCAAGTGCAGGTAGCCAATGCCGAAGAGGCAGTTTTCCAGAGCCAGGACGACCTCTCCCGGTCCTCAAGAGGGTTTAAGGATCTTTTAGGAATAGATCCAGAGGCTCAGATTGAATGGGTGGCTGAATCTCAGTATGAACCAGAACCGCTGGATCTAAGCCTTGAGGAGGCAGTCAAGGAAGCTTTAGCCAATCGAGGGGAGATAGAAAGAGAAAAGCTGTCCGTAAAGCAAGGTGAGCTTGATTTAGCTCTGGTAAAAAGCAGAATATCACCTTCGCTCAATCTTTCTGGAGGCTACAGCTACACTGAAGAAAAAAAGGGGGAATACCAGGCCTCTTTAATCTTCCAGATTCCTCTGACGGATGGAGGGGAAGGCAGGGCAGAAGTAAAAACAGCGGAAAGTAAATTAAAAGAGGCTTATCTTAATTTGGAAAAACTTGAACGGGATATCGGGGCCGAGGTAGAAAACTGTTTTTTTGAACTTCAGAGAAGGGTGAGAAAAATTGAGCTTCTCAGACTCTCGCAGAATTGGTATGAAAAAGATTTGGATATAGCCCGAAGAAGATTTTCGGGCGGAACTATCACCGAGAATGAGCTTAGAGAAAAAGAGATTGACTTTAAACAGGCCGAGATATCTCTTTTGGATGCATTGTTGGATTATGAAACTGCCCGATCGACATTTCTAAAAAGTCTAGGAAGAAAGCTTCAACAGTCAAGGAGAATGAAGTGAAAAAATGGATTTTATGGATAATAATTGGCGCTATCGTAGCCCTAGGGGGAATAGGTTTTGGCTTCAGATTCTTCTTTTCCAAAGAAGAGGAGCCTCTCCCGCAAGGATCTTTGGTTACTGTACAAAGAGGAAATATTTACAGAATAGTCTCCGCCATGGGTTTTCTTTCCTCTCAGGGGAGTCAGGAAATGAAATTCAGTAAACAAGGTCGGATTAAGGAAATTTTAGTTCAGGAAGGGGATTATGTAAAAGATGGACAGATCCTGGCTAAATTAGAGGACGATAAGGAAAGACTCTCCCTCTTGCAGGCAGAAAACGCCCTGAAGGAAGCTGAATCGGAGTTAGAATCAGCCAGACTCAGCTCTCCCAAGAGCGTAGTTGAAAAAAGAGAAAGGCAGCTGCGGGAAAGAAAGCTTGAACTTCAACTCAAGAGAAAGGAGCTAGAAGATACACTTTTAAAGGCTCCTTTCTCGGGCATGGTATCCAAAATCTATGTAGAAAAAGGGGAAATAGTCTCAGGAGAAGCGGTTTCCGCTTCCAGGGCAATCTTGCGATTAATCGATACCTCGAGACTCTTTGCCGAGGTGGCGGTGGACGAAGTGGATATTGCCCAGCTCAGGCTGGGACAAAGAACTGAGATGACCGTCGATGCCTATCCTCATGAGATTTTTTCTGGAAAGGTTGTCCATATTGCTCCGGAAACCACCACTTCTCAAGGATTGGTGGTAGTAGAAGTCAAAATCGAACTTGAAAAAGCGGATCCCAAACTCAAGCCAGGATTCACTGCCAGTGCTGATATCATCACGGATGAGGCCAAAAGTGTCCTGGTTCTTCCGGTAGAGGCGGTCAGTGAAACTGAGAGAGGTAGTTTCGTGATGGTATCTAAAGAAGGTGGTCCCACTCGGCGCAAGGTAACTCTGGGGATTTCAGATGGAACCAATGTCGAGATCAAAAGGGGTCTGGAGGAGGGTGAGATGATCTTATCTTCCGGCCTGGAGAAGCTAATTGAACAGCGAAGAATGCAGCGGGAAACCGAGCAGAAAAGACCGAGAATGAGATTTCCCCTTCACTGACCGAGAAGACGTTGATGGTAATTTTCAGCAAAGTAGAAAACAGACTATGATTCAGGCAATCAATATTAAAAAGGTCTACACGGTGGGGAAGGTAGAGATAGCGGCTCTAAAGGGAATAAGTCTCGAGATTAAAGAGGGAGAATTTGTGTCCATCACCGGGTCTTCCGGATCGGGTAAATCGACTCTCATGCATATTCTGGGCTGTCTGGATAGGCCCACCTCGGGTAAACTTTTCTTAGATGATAAGGAAGTAGGAAAACTAAAGGGTAATGCTCTGGCGGAGATCCGAAATAAAAAAATCGGCTTTGTCTTTCAACAGTTTAATCTTCTTTCTCGCTCGACCGCCTTCAGAAATGTTGAACTTCCTTTAGTTTACGCGGGGGTAAATCGGAGGGAAAGAGCTGAAAGGGCCAGGATAGCCCTAGAGAAAGTAGAAATGGCTCACCGACTTTATCACCGTCCCAGTGAGCTCTCGGGGGGTGAAGGGCAGAGAATTGCCATAGCTAGAGCCCTGGTAACTAAGCCTTCTCTTATTCTGGCAGATGAGCCTACAGGAAATCTTGACAGCAAAACGGGGGAGGGAATTCTAGAGCTTTTTCAAAAGCTTCACCTACAGGGACACACGCTGATTGTGATAACTCATGAAAGATACGTAAGTGAATATGCTGAGAGAATCATTCATTTAAAAGACGGACTCATTGAGCAAGATGAAAGACGAAATTGAACCTACCTTTTATCTTTCAGAAATCTTGTCGGCCTTGAGGAGCTTAAAGTCCAAAAATGAAGTTCACTGAAACCTTTAGAAGTGCCTTAGATGGATTAAATGCCAATCGGACAAGAGCTTTTCTCTCCATGCTGGGAATTATCATCGGAATAGCGGCGGTGATTATCATTATCTCCGTAACTCAAGGTTCCCAGAGGAGTATTTCGGAAAGAATTGAGGCTCTGGGAACCAACCTCATTAATGTCAGTCCGGGGATAAGAGGAGGATTTGCCGGAATGAGGGCGCGTGCGCTCGCGGATCTCTTTACCCTGGAGGATGGAGAAGAGATTCTTAAGAAAGCCTCAGCAGTAAAACGAGTGGTACCTGTCATAAATAGAAGGCTTTTACTTCAATATAAGGACAAAAATGCAGAAATTGTGGTCAATGGCATTACCCCCGATTATCAGGAGGTCTTGAATTTCTGGGTAGAGGAGGGAAGATTCATCGATTATCGGGATCTCAAGAGTTTTCGCACCGTCATTGTGCTGGGTGAGGGGGTAGCCAATGATCTTTTTGGAGATGAGGACCCTTTGGGGCAGAGTATTGTGGTAAATGGCCCCTTGAGTCGATATAAGTTCCGCGTGATTGGAGTGATGCAGTCCAAAGGACGGGTTATGTTTTTTAACTTTGATGATCAGGCATTTATACCCATTAGCACGGCCCAGAAGAGGCTCTTCCACACTAAATACGTCCAAAATTTCTCTATCCAGGCTGAGAGTAAAGAAACTACCGATGAGGCTATCGAGGAGATTGATGCCATCCTCTACCAAAAATTTCAGGATGACACCAAATATAGCATTTCCAGCCAGGAGCAACTTCTTTCCACCATGTCAAGTGTAATGCAGACCTTCGCCATCATGCTGGTGGGTATCGCAGGAATCTCTCTTTTGGTAGGAGGGATCGGGATTATGAACATAATGCTTGTCTCCGTCACCGAAAGAACAAGAGAGATTGGAATAAGGATGGCTGTGGGAGCCAAAAGAGTAGATATTCTGCTTCAGTTCCTCTGGGAGTCAGTGCTGCTCTGCCTTATTGGAGGAGCAGTAGGAGTATCGCTCGGCTGGATCGGGTCTAAGATTATTGCTTTTATAGGATCCAGAGTTCTGCCTGATATGGGTGCATTGCCAACTGTTATCTCTCCAGAGGCTATACTTCTAGCCCTTGGCTTTGCCACGGCCGTGGGTCTATTCTTCGGTATATATCCAGCCAACAAAGCTTCTAAACTCGACCCTGTGGAGGCTCTGAGGTACGGATAAAACCACAGCTGACAATGCCTATTTGGTTTCTCCATCAAACATATCCAGAGGATCTTTTTTCACCAAAAGATAGGGATCGATGAAGGTGGAACCAATAACAGCTCCCCAATGAAGATGAGAACCGGTGGCAAAACCGCTGGAGCCCACCCGGCCAATACCCTGGCCCCCGACTACCTTTTGACCTTTCTTTACCAGAAGACTCTCCAGGTGACAGTAAGAGGTAAAGAGATTCAGACCATGATCAACAATGACCGTATAGCCGGTAACATTCAGGAATCTAGCCAGACATACTATCCCCGAGTTGGCTGCCGTCACCAGAGTGCCTCTGGGGGCAGCGATATCCACTCCTGAATGTCTTCCCACTTCCTTTCCATTGATGTATCTTATGGCACCAAAATCGGTGGTTTTTCTTCCTTCCAGGGGTGCCAGAAACCCCTCTTCCCATAGAGGTAAATCAGAACTTCTTGATCTTGACTCTCGAATATGGGGAAGATCCTGCTGCCATTTCTCTGAGCTTCGTGCCTCAAGCTTTTTGGGACTCACCTGAAGATACTGGCTAGTAAATCTTTTAGGCTCAAGAATAAGCCTCAGGTTTTCCTGCCACACCCCTGGCTCTTTTCCTCTCACCCGGGCTGAAATGTAATACTCACCCGGTGGGGTACGACAGTCCACTCCCACCAGGCTGATCAACCCTTGGCGGTAAGGGTAAGCCTTAAGAGTAGTTTGAGGAAGGTCGGTCTGGAAAGATATGTTATCGTCAGGTTCCACTCCTTCCAGAAAAACTACGAGAAACTCGCCAGGGTAAAGTCGGGAAGGATTCAAAACCAGCCTGGGCGATAGAACCTTTTCCTCACATATGCATAGGTCACTAAGAACAGCCAATGCAGCTAGTAAAAGAATGACAATATTAAGAGTTCCCGTCTTTGACAAAGTCGCTTCTCCCTGCAGTTGATTATGGACTCGTCTAGGACCCACGGAGAAGTCCTTCCGCAGCGGATGAGACCGCTCACTCTTACTTTATCCCATAAGTTCTTACTAGTCAAAATGCTCCTCACTCAAGCGGCTTGTCTTAGCTGGAATCAATCCTTGACAAATGACCACGAATTGTGTGTAATTAACTACAAAATTGCTGGTCTTTTTCTATGCTGAGGATTGGGGGTAAATCAGAATGGGAATCAGGGGGTATTCAAAAAAGTCTGGTGACCCCGACGGTCGAATTCTTCCTTCAAAGATGGGTGAAAATTAAAAACTGAGGAGTACGGTAATGGATATGGAAATTGTTTTCCCGGGAGGCAAAAGGGTGGATACTACGTACAAAGGTTTTACCATTAAAACCGACCAGCCAGAGCACGGTGGAGGTGACAGTTCGGCTCCTGCACCTTTCGATCTATTTTTGGCTTCTATCGGCACCTGCGCTGGTATTTACATCCTCTCCTTTTGCCAGGCACGCAACATTCCTAGTGAAGGACTGAGACTAATTCAACGCACACAGAGAAATTCAGAAACCAGGATGATTGACAAAATCACAATAGAGATTCAACTTCCCCCTGAATTTCCAGAAAAATATAGAGAAAGTGTGATAAAGTCTGCTGAGCTTTGCGCCGTTAAAAAACACCTGCATAATCCACCGGCGTTTGACATATACACCACCCACCCTAAGCCGCTCTAGCAAACCTTTTCCCTTAGCATGTAGCCCTTGCTCAGGGTGCTGATGTCCCGGGGATTGAGAGAAGGATCACATGCTTTTCCGGAAAAAAAGGACAGAACTAGAACCAAAAGACATTGAGAAAGTCATAGAGGAGTACTTCGTGGTAGTAAAAAAATACCTCTTGACATTTTATTTTTTTGTGCTATTTATTTAGACTAACTAAATAAACTGGAGGACAGGAATGATAGATGAGGAAATAAGGCTTCTTGCACTTATCAAGAGGACCCTGGAAGGGGTGACATCGCTGGCTATTTCTTCTCTTAAGGAGAAACCGAGTTTCTCCGTTATTCGCACAGTTTCTTATCTATCGCACCATCAGAGCTGTTGTATGGGCGAGTTAGCCCGGGGTCTTTCCATCACCTATCCCTCGGCAACCAATATGGTAGATGCACTGGTAGAAAAAGGATGGGCAGTAAGAATAAAAAACAGCTCTGACGGACGCAGTGTTGAGATTCATCTTACCAGAACAGGGAAAGATGTGATCCAGGATCTGGAGAAAGAAAGATTGAAAAGACTCAATAATCTTCTCTCTCGTATGGATAGGGAAGAGAGGGAGTTTTTTGTACGTGGTATCCGCTCCTTCATCCGGGCAGCAAGGATGGATGAAGAAACGGATGACCTCGTCTCTTTCTTCACAGAAAAAAGTCTATAGCTAAGTTAAGCAAAGAAATTCCTGGAGCCATAAAAGGAGAAAAAAATGTTTGAAAGATTTTCTGATAAAGCAAGAAACATCCTTCTTCTTGCCCAAGAAAAAGCAGGAAGATCGGGATATTCGTATATCGGCAGCGGACATGTGCTCCTGGCTCTTCTCGAGGATGCGGATCTATCCAGAGTCTTGGAGAGTTCGGGAGTGGATACAGAAGCTCTTCAAAGAGCCCTGGAGCTTGATCCAGCTCAAGGAGAGGGAAGATCTGTCTTGGAGGAGACTCCCCTCGCTCTCGAAGTCAGAAAAGCCCTTGAAATAGCTGCCCTGGAAGCCAGAAGGGGAGAAAGAAACTATATAGGTGCCGGTGATATCCTTATGGGACTGGTTCAGGCACCAGGAGCTGCATCACGGGCCTTGGCTGGGGCAGGGTTGGATCCGAACTCCTTGAGAGAGGAAGTTTCGACCCTGGCAGACATGTCCTCCCAGAGGTCTTCAAAGTCTACCAGGACCCCAGCTCTGGATAAGCTCAGTCGGGATCTTACGAAGCTCAGTCAGGAAGGAAAACTTGATCCAGTAATTGGAAGGGAGAAGGAAATTGAAAGAGTCATTCATATTCTCTCCCGCAAGACCAAGAACAATCCGGTGCTCATCGGTGAGGCAGGAGTGGGAAAAACTGCGGTAGTCGAGGGCTTAGCTCAAAGGATGGTAGAGGGAACAGTTCCAGACAATCTCAAGGGAAAAAGGCTTCTCGCTCTTTCCTTGGGAGAAGCAGTAGCGGGAACCAAGTACCGGGGTGAGTTTGAAAAGAGAATCCAGAAAGTTATTTCGGAAATAACATCCTCCAAGGACGTAATTCTCTTTGTGGATGAGCTTCACACTCTGGTAGGAGCAGGAAGAGCTGAAGGAGCTATCGATGCTTCCAATATCCTCAAGCCTTCTTTGGCTAGAGGGGAAATTCAGTGTATCGGAGCGACCACTCTGGATGAATACCGAAAGTATGTGGAGAAGGATAAAGCTCTGGAGAGAAGATTTCAGCCAGTTACGGTACCCGAGCCCACCGTAGAGGAGACAGTCAAAATTCTGGAGGGTCTGAGGCAAAGATACGAGAAGTACCACGGGGTAAAAATAACCGGGGAAGCTATACAGGGGGCAGTGAGGCTCTCAGAGCGCTATATCCAGGGAAGGTTCCTTCCCGACAAAGCCATTGACGTTATGGATGAGGCAGCAGCTAGGGTGAAGATCGGAAAAGCTTTAGCCTACCCAAATACGGGCAAGATAAAAGAA
Organism: Candidatus Aerophobota bacterium; assembly: GCA_030602545.1. Classification (GTDB taxonomy): domain Bacteria; phylum Aerophobota; class Aerophobia; order Aerophobales; family AE-B3A; genus SOJT01. The sequence goes on along the minus strand of JAUVZN010000017.1, from coordinate 6,479 downwards.
GAACTACAAAGGATAAGAGGGGAGAAAGAAAAGGCCGTGGAAAATGAGGAATTTGAGAAGGCAGCGGTCTTGAGGGACCGGGAAGGTAAGCTCAAAGAGAAAATGAAAAAGAGCCCAGATAAAGAAAAATCCACCCCTAAGGTAAGTCCAGAGGATGTAGCTTACATTGTTTCTAGCTGGACTGGTATCCCGGTGAGCGAGATGACAAGAGGCGAAACCTCCAAACTCCTTAATATGGAGGCGGAGCTGCACAAAAGAATAGTGGGGCAGGATGAGGCGGTTAGAGCTATCTCTCAGTCCATTCGAAGAGCCAGGGCAGGGGTAAAGAATATGAAAAGACCCATTGGCTGCTTCATGTTTCTGGGCCCTACCGGGGTGGGAAAGACACAGCTGGCAAAATCTTTGGCTCAGTTTCTCTTTGGAAATGAAGAGGCCATAGTAAGACTGGATATGTCGGAGTACATGGAAAGGTTCAGCGTTTCCCGTCTTACCGGTGCCCCTCCGGGGTATGTTGGATATGAAGAGGGGGGAGAGTTGACAGAAAAGGTAAGGAGAAATCCTTATTCGGTGATCCTCCTGGATGAGATAGAAAAAGCCCATCCCGATGTATTCAATGTACTGCTGCAGATAATGGAAGACGGCAGACTTTCTGACAACTTGGGTCACACGGTAGATTTTCGAAACACTATCCTCATTCTGACCTCTAATCTGGGAGCCAGAGAGATTACCGCGGACTCCAAACTGGGATTTTCTGCAGAACACAAAGAAGCTCTCTCATATGAAGAGATAAGAGAAAAGGTTACCTCTGCCCTCAAAAGGCATTTCCGGCCCGAGTTTCTCAACCGCCTGGACGAGGTAATCGTGTTCCGCTCTCTGGGCAGAGATGATATGATCAAGATCGTAGACATAATGATAGAAGAGGAGATAAGGGTCCTTGCTGAGAATGGAATAAACTTTGAGATAACTGAAAGGGCAAAAAAGAAAATCGCTGAGGAAGGATACGATCCTGACTTCGGAGCTCGCCCACTAAGACGCGCCATTCAAAGGCTCATTGATAATCCCCTTTCCGAGGAGATCCTTCGAGGAACCCTAAAACGAGGAAATAAGGTAGTGGCTGATCTCAAAGATAACTCTATTGTCTTTGCCAAAAAAGAAAAAGTAGAGCCTCAAGCTGCGCTAACTTAAGAGATGGCGTAATTAGGTCATAATGTTAAAAAATGGCCTATCCGGCTAGCTCATTCTCGCTTAGTCCGAAGTGATGGCCTATCTCATGGATTATCACTTCCTTAACTGCTCTCTTAATATCCTCCCGGTTCCGACAGGTAGATTCGATAGCCTTCTGATAGAGAACTATCCTATCAGGCAAGGCGGCACTATAGTATATACCTCTTTTTGACATGGGAACCCCTTGATATAGACCCAGAAGATGAGAGGAAGGTATTCTTTTCCCTTTTAGCCGTATAGTCTCATCGGGCCGATCTTGCACAAGAATTTCCACATTCTCCATTTTCCTTCTAAACTCTCCAGGTACGGCCTCCAGTACTTCAAGAACCAAGGCTTCAAAGTCTAATCTTTCCACCTTTGAGCTTCCCCGTGAGCCAAACTCAGCTATACAGTCTTACTTGACCCTCCAAGATTACAAACCCTTCTTCAAATCAGATAACTGTCTTAGATGGCTTTGCTCTTGTGTGATCAGCTCATCGATTACTTTGTGATCGTATTCTGGTACCACTTTTTTCATCCCTTCGTAGAAAAGAATCGAATCTTTTTCAAATCCTGTGCCGGTATCAACGGCTTCTTTATCACTGGTTATATTTTTGGCTATTCTCTTACCCGTATCCTTTTGGGTAAATACATAATCACTGGCTAAGGCATTCATATATGCGAAATATTCTCCCGGGTATGACTCTGGTGGTTCATATTTCTCTAGCTTATCTAATATCCTTTGAAAAGTAGCTATGTGTTTTTCTTCCTCGCCTGCCAAATATTTGAATATCTCTTTGGCCTTTTTATTTTTTAATTGCCTAACCAATGTATCATAGAAGTCTCTACCGTTTTTCTCAATCTGAATTCCCAATTCCACTATTTCACTTCCTGCAAATATATTTGCCATATCTACACCTCCCTTTCAAATTACCAGTTCTGGCAAAGAAGTTCATAAAATCCCCGGGGATGAGCACAAGCTGGGCATTTCTCAGGTGCTTCTTTGCCTTCGTGAACATATCCGCAGTTACGGCATTTCCATTTAACCACGGTATCCTTTTTGAATACCTTGCCCTCTTCTACATTCTTGAGTAGTTTTCTGTATCGCATTTCATGCTGCTCTTCTACTTCTGCTATTTCCTTGAATATATTGGCTATTTCTATGAAGCCCTCCTCACGTGCTATCTTTTCTGCCTCTTTGTAAAGTTTTGTCCACTCCAGGTTCTCTCCTTCTGCTGCAGCTTCTAGATTCCCGGCCGTATCTTCTATCACACCTGCTGGATAGGAGGCCTTAATCTCTACATCCCCGCCTTCTAAGAACTCAAAGAATCTCTTGGCGTGCTCCTTTTCATTATCAGCCGTCTCCAAAAATATGGCGGCTATCTGCTCGTAGCCGGCCTCTCTTGCAACAGAAGCAAAATAGGTATAGCGATTTCTTGCCTGAGATTCTCCCGCAAAAGATGCAAGGAGACTCTTTTCTGTTCTTGTCCCTTTTAAATTTTTCATCCTTTCTCCCCCTTTCAAACATGTCTTTTGCTGCACCGCATTCATGATAGATCCAGCTGTCAGGCAAATCTTCAAACCAATATTTATCTATACGGCAACCACCTCTTTTATCCCCGGCACTTCTCCTTTTATTATTCTCTCTATTCCCATTTTCATCGTCATCTGACTCATAGGGCAGCCCCCGCAGGCACCAGTTAACCTTACTTTTACTACCCCGTCAGAAGTAACCTCTACCAGCTCTACATCTCCGCCATCGGCCCTAAGCGACGGCCTTATTTTATTTAGAGCAGATTCCACTTTCTCTTTCATGGTATCCTCCTTTAGTCTCCTTCCTTTTTTCTTTAAAACATTAATATCCTCTTTTTTCTACCTTATCCTTACAATCAGGGCAATAGCCGTAGAAATTAAGGGAAGTCTTCATCAGTTTGTATCTAGTTTTTTAGTTATGAATGATTCTAACTTATCTATATCTTTTTGTCCATTTTGTCCAGGTCCTGAGTCTTGTTACAGCCAATACAAATATAGCCTCTATTTTTCCCCTTAGCGCACATTTACAGCCCACTCATTATGTGTTAGAATAGAGAAACGAATTGCTCTGGGGATCTTTGATGGAACGGTGGGGGGAGCACGCCTCATAAAAACAACCTCTTTCCACTATGGGAAGAGTGCTGTCAAAATCAAGGACTCAGGTGTTTATTCAAAAAAGAGTGAAGTAACCGGACCGGGTGAGATGAGAGCAGGCTAAACAGAACAGGAGGAAGAAGAATGAAAGTCAATCCAACGTATGAGCGCAGTTTAGAAATACATCTACATGGTCCTGGACCAAGCGATGTACCAGAGGAAGTCTTAAGAGCAATGTCGGTGCCTACCCTGGGCCACCTGGATTCAGAATTCATCAGAATAATGGACGAAACACAGGCCATGTTAAGAGTTCTGTATCAAACTAAGAATCGAATGACCATTCCCACCTCTGGTACAGGAAGCTCTGGCATGGAGACTCTGGTGGCTAATCTTGTCCAACCCCAGGATAAAGTAATAGTTGTGATAAACGGAGTATTTGGAGGAAGGATTGCCGATGAAGTATCTCGATTTGGCGCAGAAGTTGTACCTGTTGATCTAGAATGGGGAACTACAGTCACACCTGATGAGGTTAGAGAAGTTTTTTCTAGAAAAAGGTGCGAGGTACTTTTCCTGGTGCACGCAGAAACATCTACCGGAGCCTATCAACAACATATGAGAGAAATTGGTGAGATTGTTCACCAAAATGGTGCTCTATTTCTAGTTGATACAGTAACATCTTTAGGAGGAATAGAAGTAAAAATAGACGAGTGGGGAATCGACGCTGCCTACAGCGGAACCCAAAAATGTCTTAGTGTGCCGCCGGGACTTTCCCCCGTTACTTTAAATGAAAGAGCCATGGAGAAAGTCCGAGGAAGAAAGGTAAAAAGCTGGTATTTTGATTTAGGAATGATAGAGCGGTACTGGAATGAGGGACATCAAAGAAAATATCATCATACCGCCCCGGTAAATATGATTTATGCCCTCCATGAAGGACTCAGGTTAGTCCTGGAAGAAGGACTTGATACAAGATTCCAGCGCCACAGAAAAAACGCAGCAGCCCTTCAGGCTGGGCTTCAAGCTCTAGGTTTCACCTATTTGGTCAGGAAAGAAGACGAGAGACTTCCTATGCTTCATGCTGTCTACCTTCCTGATGGAGTAGAAGAAGGTAAACTTCGCACGGAAATAAGATCGAGCTACAATATTGAGATTGGTGGCGGTCTGGGAAAATTCGCAGGACTAGCCTGGAGAGTCGGACTGATGGGTTACTCTTCAACAGAAGATAAGATATACAGGCTGCTCAACGCTATTGGAGAGGTATTCAAGAAACACGGCATTGCCAGTGATCGAGCAGCAGGCTCTCAAGCTGCTAAAGCTATTTATAAGGACCCAGAAAGACCAGGGTAGATCCCAACCTTCATCTACTTAGAATCTGCTTTGATCTCTACCCTGAGAAACTACCTATGTTACTTCCCCACCTCCCCATGCAAGAGTATTTCTAGATGGGATAGAAAGGGGAACTACTCCTCTCACCATAACCCACATAGAGACAGGATGGCACCAGGTGGTGATAATCAAAGAGTACTACCGAGCCTACCTGGAGGATGTTCACATTGAGGGAGGAGAAGAACTCCATATCGAAGTAGATTTGAGGAGAATATAGGAGCACAGCCGCCGGTTTCCGTCTTCACTCGGGGAGAATTTTTCCCGGATTGAGGATGTTGTTGGGGTCGAAAAGATGTTTGATACCCCGGAAGAGCTTCAGCGTTTTTGGGCCGACTGCTTTTTCGAGGTATTTCCTCCTGGTGGCACCAATCCCGTGCTCGCCGGTTATCTGCCCACCCAGGGCAAGAGCAATATCAAAAATCTCCCCACTGATTTTGGGAATAGTTTCTTTCCATTTATCCTGGGGACGATCTTCTTTTAGGACATTAACATGAACATTACCATCACCTGAATGGCCGAAACAGATGATTGGATACTCGTATTTTTCCTGGAGTTTTGCTATCTCCCGCAGGAAATCGCTTATCCGGGCTCGGGGAACCACGATGTCCTCCATGTGATTGACCGGGCTCCTCTCCTTCAGTGCCTCAATGATTACGCGCCTGGCTTCCCATAATCTTTCCTGAGTGGGACGGTCATCGGCAACCAAAACATCAATGGCACCGTGTTCAAAACAGACCTCACCGACAGTCTCACAGAGTGCTTCTACATCCTCTTTACGATCTCCATCCAGTTTTATGAGGAGAAAAGCGGCGGCTTCACGTAGAGGAAGTTCTTTTTTAAGGTGTTTCTCGCAGGCCAGGAGGGAGTCTTGTTCCATAAATTCAATGGATGTAGGAAGTATCTGTCGTTCAATAATGGCTGAGACCGTATCCGCTGCGGCTTGAAATTCATTGAAGGCCACCAATAGGTCTATGGTAACTCTGGGAAGGGGAATGAGACGAAGAATTATCTTGGTTATGATGGCCAGGGTACCCTCGGAACCGATGAGAAGCTGAATTAAATCATAGCCAGTGACGTTTTTAACAAGTTTTCCGCCCAACCTAATTATTTCACCCGAGGGCAGAACGGCCTCCAGCCCGCAAACATAGTTTTTGGTCACTCCGTACTTAACAGCCCGCGGTCCACCGGCGCATTCTGCTACGTTACCGCCGATAGAGCAGGAATCTGAGCTGGCCGGATCCGGCGGATAGAAAAGCCCTTCTCTCTCCACGGCTTCATGGATCTTACCCGTTATAACACCTGGTTCAACGGTTATCATAAGATTCTTCTTATCAATTTCCAGAATTCGGTCCATCTTTTCCAGCGAAAGAACTATCCCCCCGCAAACAGGGACTGCCCCACCGGAAAGACCATCACCAGCGCCGCGCGGAGTTATAGGAATTCTTTTCTCACTGGCGAGTTTCATGAGTTTTGAGATCTGTTCTACTGTTGTCGCTCTGACCACCACCTCCGGCTGGGCCCTCAGGCCAGGGACCTCATCGTGGGTATACATCTCCAGTAGATCAGGATCGAGCAAAACCCTATCTTTACCGAATAGACGGGTTAGAAATTCCAGGATCTCATGGTCGACTTTTGCATACATTTGTAAACCCTCTCCTTATTAAGGAATCAAACTTATCCCCAATGATGTCTAATGCAGAATTACTCTGAGTCATTTATTGACAGAAATTTGTTTTTTCGATGAATAAGTATGGCAGTGCAGGAAG
>JAUVZN010000047.1 GCA_030602545.1 Candidatus Aerophobota bacterium | reverse complement strand
CCACTTACCTTAGCCAGTTGAAGAGCCAAAAGACCTATGGGGCCTGGACCCATAATGAGGACCCAATCCCCGGGCTGAATTCTGGTAATCTCGAGAACGCCATGAACACAGCAGGCTAAAGGTTCCGAGAGAGCTCCGGCTATAAAGTCAACTTCAGGGGGAAGGGAATGAATAAGCCTCTGGTGAAGTACTAAATATTCAGCGAAAGCGCCGTTGGCTGTCCTACCCAATCCTAGCCTGTCGGGACATATGTTTTCACTCCCCATTCGGCAGTATCGACACCTCCCGCAAGAAACAACAGTAGTCTCGGCCACCACTCGCTGTCCCGGTTCCCACCCCTTAACCCTCTCACCTTTCTCAACGATAACTCCGGTAAACTCATGACCTAAGATCACCGGAATAGTATATTCAAATTCGTCACGGAGGATATGGATATCAGTCCCGCAAATTCCGCAAGCCTTAACTTTAATTTTGACCTCTTCAGCTCCTGCTTTAGGCTCAGGCACCTCCTGAATTTCAATATTCCCGCTCCCTATTTCAAACTTAACCAGAGCCTTCATTAGTTCACCTCTCCCTAGGTTTCAGTAGGATCTTCATAACTTTACCTTCCTGCCCTAAGGTTTCTAATCCCCCCTCCACTTCCTCCAAGAGCAATCGGTGAGAAATTAATGGATCTGCTATAATTCTGCCAGCCGCCAATAGATCTATGGATTTGGCGAAATCTATGAAAATTTCATTTTCTCCCTGATAGCATCCTCTAGGGAACGGCTTTCAAGAACTGAGTTGGGGGTAAGATTTTTATTCCTCGGTACTCCTTTAAAGGCTGAAGATGTTTAGTGTCGCCGGTAACTACATATTGAGCCTTACCTTCAACAGCACACTCTAGAACTCTATTATCAGCTTCTTTTTCTTTAATAACACTTAGTCTTTGAATTGGGATTATTAGGGTGGAGATTTCTCTTATTCCAGAGGCCGCTAACTCAGCCATACTTGAGCTAAAGCCAAATTTCTCTTGGAGAACTTCTGTAAACTCCTCTAATATCTCTTCAGAGATTAAAATCTCGATCTTGGCTGCCTCTGCTAAATCCAGTATCTTTTCAGGATTTCCACCAAAGAGAGTAGCTGAAACTAAAACATTGGTATCAACCACGGCTGTGACCATAAGTTTATTTAGTCATTTTTTCAGAGCGATATTCGTCGATTAGCTTCTCTATATCTTTTTCACTTTTGATTCCAAGTTCCGCTGCTTTTTTAGCTCCATATTCTCGGATTTTCTCCCATCTCATCCTTCTTATGTATTGTCTTAAAGCTTCTCTAAAAAATTCACTTCTTGTCATTCCTTCTTCTTTGGCAAGCTTTTCAATTTGCTTTGCCATCTCAGGTGGCAAAGACAGGGTTAGAATTTTACTTGTCCTCAACATAAGCCTCCTTGTTACTAAGTATTAAATACAGTATATTTGATTTAAAAAAGCTTGTCAAGAGCTTTGAGGGTTTATTTCTGGATTTATTTATCTAGGCTTATTGGCTGGTGGGTGTTTGGGGTTAAAAATATAACATTTGCGGCATGTGCAACGTCCCGAAGGTAAAGCCATAGCCTGAAGCGGGTGCTCTGTAGTAGACTGAAACTAGAGGAAGTCAAATAACAATCTTCACTATAGGTGAAGATTATACCAGGAGAGTACCGATGAAACAGATTCCTTTACTTAAACCGGAAGATCTACCTACACGTATTCTTTATAAGAAGCTCTTTGGGAGTTTGCCGAACCTCGGACAGGGTCCATCTAACTCTGTTTTATTCCGGCGATTTCCCTGAGGAGTTTCAAATAGTACCGGTAATTTTCATAGGAAACCTCCGGAGGGACAAAATGGTCTACTCCGGGAAAATAACCTCCTCGAGACAAAAGATAGGGCACTTTCCGGGTAACCTCCTCCCTGATAGCTCTTTTTCCCTTGATGAGAGCTCTCTTGTCTATATTGCCCAGAAGGATGAGATTGTTTCCGTATTTCTTTCTCAGCTTCACTGCATCCATTCCAGCAGCTACCTCCAGGGGATAGTGACCGCTGAGACCGCCCTCCAGCCACAGAGGAATAAGCTGGGTGGTATTACCATCGGAATCAACCAAGATAATATCTGTACCATGGCTTCTTAAAAGCTGGGTGATTTTTTTATAATGAGGCATCATAAACTCCCGAAAAATCCTGGGAGAAACCAGAGAACCTGTCTTATAGGCCATATCCTCCCAGAAATAGACAAAATCCAGCTCCACATCCCCAACCACCTTTTTAATTATCTCCAGCTCAAAATATTCCATCCATTCGCCTATTTCATGAACTAAGACCGGATCATCATAATACATCAAAGATAGATTTTCCAACCCAATGAAAGATCGAAGCAGCCCAAAGAAACTGCCTACCTTCAGCCCTAAAGGATAGGTACGATTTCTCCAGCACTTCACCCAATCCTCCCACCAGGCAGGGAATCGAGCTGGTGAATGAGGATCCAATCGCTTTTTATACTCCTGCCAATCTCTTCGATTCTTAACCGGGAACTGGAGCCATTGAGGCATACGCTCGGGTTCATTCTTGTAGACCCGGCATTTGGTTCCTGATTCATCAATGATCACTTTTAGTCTCTCGTCTTCCTCTATCACTTTGGGCTCGAACACCGGCACCAGGGGAGGAACATAGGGAGGGCCGCCTTCTTTCCCCAGAGCCTGCAGTGATGAAACTATAGGTATTATTTCGGTCCTATCAAATCCAAAAAATTCATTTCGATGATCCCGGGAAAGAATCTGGGGCGGAGCTCCTTCCTTCACCCACCTGAGGATAGTCTGGTGCCAGAACCACTGGTAATCAGAGGGAAGAAAGATATCTCCAGTTCGCCCAAAGTGAGCTATTTTTAAGAATCTCTCTCTGGGAGTCACCGAATTTCCTCCTTAGCCTTTCACCGCTCCTGCCATAATGCCCCTCACAATGTATGGCTGAATGAACATATAGAGAATCACCGGAGGCGCTGCCGCTATAACGGTGGTAGCCATGAGTTGTCCCCATACATAGACATCACCGATTTTGAGCATGGTGGTGACAATAGGTAAGGTATAGAGTTCTTTGGAAAAGAAGTCAAACCGCCTGTCCACACCCTGGACAAACACGGGCTTCTGTGGGAAGAACCTGTCCACAACTTTTGCAGAATCGGATGTCTTTACCACAGGTCCTACAGAAAGGGAAGGGCTTGAAAAGGCTAGCATCACAGTAAGGGCAGCGACAGAGTCTCTCTTTTTTCTCTGACCTTTTGGCTTGAGGGTTGGATCTCATTTTCTCTTACCTCTCTTTCCTTTCTTGTTTCGATAATCCTCGATGGCTTTGTGGAGGGCATCAGCACCTAGATTGGAACAGTGAAGTTTATTCTTGGGAAGACCTCCTAGCTCTCTGGCTACCATTTTATTGGTAATCTTCATAGCCTCATCCAGGGTTTTCCCTTTTGCCATTTCACTGACCATACTGGATACAGCGATGGCAGCTCCACAGCCAAAAGTCTTGAACCTTAGATCGGTAAGTCGGCCGTTATCCACCTTGATGTAAAAAGTCATCAGATCCCCACAGATCGGATTTCCCACAGTGCCCTCACCATCAGCATTATCAATCTGGCCTACATTGCGAGGATTCATGAAGTGGTCCATCACCTTTTCGCTGTACTTGAACATCTTTCCCCCTCTACTTTATTCTTTATATAAAGGGAACATCTGCCTTAATCTTTCCACTATGGGCAGCAGTGTCTCCAATAGATAGTCTACCTCTTTCTCCTTGTAGGAGCCGATCAAATCGGCTGTCTTCCCTCTGGCCTTGTCGATAGCCTCTTGCTCCCTGTCCAAAACTAACCCTATCTTATCCTAGTTGGTAGGAGAGTCAAGGGTCACATTAACTTGGCAAATGAACTAGAGATTGCTATGAGCCAAGGATACAGTTTTCGGTAGACTCAAAAACCTTGACTAGCGGAAAGCTTCGGTTATAATCGCAGAAAGAAGAGAGCTAACCTTTTTATTAAGGAGGAAACCATGGGAGCAAGAGAAGCTATTCAGATTGAGAACACTTTACAAGAGGGAAAAAGAGTGGAGCGCTTTAGTCTGGACCTGGATCACATCGGTTCCGGGGAGAAAAGAAGACTCTATGAATTTATGTACCGCCACGGGCCAGGTAATGGGAAAATGATTTTTCTCCCAGTAGATCAAGGACTGGAGCACGGACCCAGTGATTTTTTTCCTAATCCACCCAGCGTGGACTTTGAGTTCCAACTGAATCTGGCAGAAGAAGGAGGATATTCTGGAGTTGTCTGTCACATAGGATTGGCGGAGAAACACTTCAGAAAGTTTGCTGGAAGGGTACCTCTGGTGTTGAAGATTAATGGCAAAACAAATATCCCCTCCGCTGAAGAAGCTTTTTCCCCTCTGGATGCTACTGTTGAAGACGCAGTAAGGCTAGGAGCCGATGCCGTAGGTTACACCATGTATGTAGGTTCCCCCAGGCAGGATGAAGATTTCCTTCAATTCATGGAAGTCAGGCAAGAAGCCAGGAAATTTGGGATGCCGATAATCATGTGGTCATATCCTCGCGGTAAGTTTGCCGACAAAGTCCATGGAGGCAGAGACTCTTTGGCCATGGTTAATTATGCAGCCAGGGTGGCCAACGAGTTAGGAGCCCACGTGGTCAAGCTGAATCTTCCCAAAGCTCCAAAAGAAGGCAAGTACGATGCCAAAGGTCCCTTCAAGAGATATAATGATTGTCTGGATCTTACCCAGGAAGAACAGCTTCGTATGGTGGTCCAATCAGCCGGCAGAACGGGAGTTTTGGTTTCCGGGGGAAGCAAGATAAGCGATGAGGATCTCCTTAACAAAGCCAGGGTATGTCTGGATGCCGGCGTGGATGGACTTATCTTTGGAAGGAATATGTGGCAAAGAAAATACCAAGATGCCCTTCTCATTACCAAAGAGATAAAGAAGCTCATGTTAAAATACTGACACTGGCCCACAGCAAAGTAGAGAAGAAAATCTAGTGTTAAAGTGACACTCGATGAAGCTTCATCAGATTGGTGGTACCTTTTTTGAAAATGGGAGCTCCCGAAACAATAACCAGGATGTCTCCCGGATGAGCCAGTTTTTCTTTAATCAGAACCCTATCCACCTCCATTATCATCTCATCCGTATTCTCAATAGGCCTCATAATCCTGGGAATCACCCCCCAATAAAGACACATCCTCAGGCTGACTCTCCTCTCAGGGGTAAAGGCTATGATGGGAACCTGAGGTTTCTGTTTAGCTACTAATCTAGCCGTGGCACCGGATTGGGTGAAGGCAACAATGGCTTTGGCTCCTACCTCTTCAGCGGCTATGGTAGCGGCCTGGCTAATGGCATCGGAGAAGGAGGAAATCTCACCCTTACCAGAGAAGGGCATCCTTATCCCGGGAATGCCTCTTTTCTCAGCTACTCTGATGATCCCATCCATCATCCTCACTGCCTGAACGGGATGCTTACCCATAGCCGTCTCCCCCGACAACATAAGGGCGTCAGTTCCATCAAGGACAGCATTGGCCACGTCGGAAGCCTCAGCTCTGGTAGGTCGAGGTTCCTCCATCATAGACTGGAGCATCTGAGTGGCTATGATTACGGGTACCTTTCTTTCATTAGCCTTATCAACAATTTCCTTCTGGAGTATGGGGACCTCTTGGGGAGGCATCTCCACCCCTAAATCCCCCCGGGCCACCATCACTCCATCAGATACTTCCAAGATACTATCGAGATTTTTTAATGCTTCGGGTTTTTCCAGCTTAGCAATCACGGGGATATCTTCACCCAAAGAGGCTATAATTTCCTTAGCCGCTAAAACATCCCTGCTGGATCGAACGAAGGAAACGGCCACATAATCCACTTGCTGGGTGATACCAAACTTGAGATCATTGATGTCCTTCTCAGTCAAAGAAGGAGCCCTAATGCAGGTTCCCGGTAAATTCACTCCCTGATGGGCTCTTAAAACTCCTCCATCGCTTACCTCGCAGAGGACATCCTCACCTGTTACACCTGTAACTTTCAGCTCTATGAGCCCATCATCCAGGAGAATGCGATCCCCTTTCTTCATATCCCTGGAAAGATATTCATAGCTAACAGAGATAGCAGTCTCATCGCCTTCAATCCTGCGGCTGGTAATGGTTAAAGAGGCTCCCTCCCTGAGATAAATACTCTCCTTCTTCAGGCGTCCCACCCGGATCTTGGAACCTTGCAAATCCTGCAGGAGGGCTAGGGGACGTCCGGTTTTCCTGGAGGCCTCTCTTATAGAACTGATTAGTCTCTGATGATCCTCTCTTGCCCCATAGGAGAAATTAATTCGGGCTACGTCCATGCCTGCCTTAAGAAGGTCCACAATCACATCTTGCGAGCTCGAGGTCGGTCCTATGGTGCAGATAATCTTGGCCTTGCGCATTCCCCTCCCCCCTTAAAAAGACAGCCACCGATTGAACCCTTGAGACAAAAGAGCAAAGTAGTTAGTAGCTAACAAAACTCCCACCACCACTAAGAGACCCCCACTAATAAGCGAAACCAGTTTTAGGTGTTTCCTCAGTCTTCCGTAATATTCCAGGAAAACCTGAAGAGCTAAAGATGACAAAAAGAAAGGTATAGCTAGACCTAGCGAATAGGTAGCCAGAAGGATAATCCCTAAAACTATCGAATCTTTGGTAGCGGCATAAAAGAGAATAGCCCCTAGGATGGGGCCAATACAGGGACTCCAACCGGCGGCAAAAACTATCCCTACCAAAAAGGAACCCAGATAGCCAAGGGGCTTTCGGTTCAGATAAATTCTCTTCTCCCTTTGAAGAGGACCCAAATTGACTACTCCCATTAAGTTGAGACCAAAGATAACGATAAAGATTCCCCCTATTCTTGTTATCCATATCTGGTAGCTGGTAAAGATCTTTCCCATCAAAGAAGCTGAGGTTCCCAAAAGAACGAAGACCAGGGAAAAGCCAAAGATAAATATGAGGGAATGAATAATAGTTATCTTCCTCATCCGGGAATCTTTCCCCCTTTGTATGAGTTCCTCTAAGGAGATGCCGGTAATAAAGGAAAGGTAGGAAGGAAGCAGGGGAAGCACGCAGGGAGAAAGAAAAGAGAGAAACCCGGCTACTAGAGCAATAAAAAATGGGATATTTCCCATCCTCTTACCTCACAAAACTACTTCCTAGATTTTACAATAAAACAAAAAAAGGGGCTACCTTTTCAGGTAACCTCCTGTTAAGCTCCATCTTCTACTCGATCTTGCTTTCTTCTTCCTTTTGCCTCCCCGGTTCTCCCCACCTCGCCAGAGATGGACGATTGGTTAACTTTGGCAAAAGTTCCATTTTTGTCTTTGCCAATATTTCACCAATCTTTCTTCCTGTTGAAATCACCCAGAAGCTTTTCCAGATCGCCGGGGAGTGATCTAACCGCCAGAGTAGCCACATAAATAATAATGGAAAACTGCCAACAATCTTCTGGTCCTACCATCAATCCAGAATGGACATCTTCCCTTTTTTCCATCTCCCGGGAAAAATAATCCATAGCTTTTTCCAGACATCCTTCAAATACATCAACGGTGTGGGTCTCATTACAGTACTTCAAAGAGGGGAAAGAGATTCCCCTCATAAGAAGAAATCTTCTAATCTTATCGCTGCCCACCTGATAATCTTCTTCAAAATCGAATCCCTCAAATTGAGGTAGAAACCGGGAGGGAAGAAGAAGCAGAGGTCTATGGACTACTACCTTACCTTTTCTCACCACTGTGTCCCCAGGATTAACAGATGAGGAAGCCAAAGCTACATAGGGTAGCTCAGTAGCTTCGAAAGCCAGAAGGCTACGCAGGCGGGACCTCAAGATTTTGGTTTCCTGAGTCGCCTTATCCCATTTTTCCATAAGATCCATTTTATCCCTCAAGATACTTGAAAGGAGAAACATCTCCCCTCAAGATAGTAATCGAAAGACCAGAAAAGCTCCTGGTCAGAGTGGTTAATCTATTCTCCACTTGCATTATATCCTGGCAGAAGTTATTGTCAAGAGTACTCGGGACTTTTCCCCTTCGTCGCTGCATATCCGCTTTGCATCGTCTCTGCTCATCTTCTCGTTTCGGGAAAGACTTGAAACTCGTCGCTTCACTCCTCAGACACAAGTCTTTCTTCTTCCTCAACTCGAAGACTCGTTAACGTAGCTGCTATAAGGCTCCTTCGGGGAAGTCCCTCGACACGCGTATAAATCTCCTAAAGACTAATAGTTTCCTCTTCAGCCATAGATGAGAGACCAGAGGGATGTTTGCCTAAAAGGTAGGGTTATGATATATTAAATTACAAACTCTTTGAGAAAGCAAGATTCATAAAACCCAGGATCTTAAGGGGAGGAGTCCTCTTGAATATCCTGGAAATCATCGCTGAGAGGAGAAAATAATGAAAGAGAGTAAGATAAACCCCTGGGATTTTGCCCGACAACAACTTGATAACGCGGCCGAGAAGCTAAATCTTGAGCCCTGGATTCACAAGAGACTCCGCCAAGCGAGGAGAGAACTTACGGTATCGATCCCTGTAAAAATGGACAATGGTGAGGTAGAGGTCTTCACCGGCTATCGCGTCCAGCACAGCCTCACTCTAGGTCCCACCAAAGGAGGCATAAGATATCACCCTCAGCTAAACTTGGACCTGGTAAAAGCTCTGGCGATGTGGATGAGCTGGAAGTGCGCCCTGGTGGAACTTCCCTATGGAGGAGCCAAAGGAGGGGTTATCTGTAATCCAAAGGAGATGTCGCTGGGAGAGCTGGAGCGTCTAACCAGAAGGTACGCTTCCGAAATCATTGATATTATCGG
>JAUVZN010000046.1 GCA_030602545.1 Candidatus Aerophobota bacterium | reverse complement strand
AGAATCCTCGATGCTAATTTAAATAGGGCCAGTGAAGGACTTCGGGTTATCGAAGATGGAGTCCGCTTTATCCTGAACGAGCGTGATCTCACCCGTCAGATCCGAGAAATCCGTCACTCTTTGATGAGAAAAATAGGGGAGATTCCCGGCGTTGATTGGGCGAGACTCATTGCCTCTCGGGAGGTAGGAAGAGATGTGGGAAAAGACTTAGGAGAGAAAGAAAGAGAAAATTTCCAAGATCTCATCAGGGCAAATTTTCGCAGAGTAGAAGAAGCCCAGAGGAGTTTGGAGGAGTTTGGGAAACTCTTTTCTCCAGCCTTAGGACAAAGTTTTAAAGAGCTTCGTTTTAAAACTTATTCCCTGGAAAAAAAGGTGAGAATGAAATTGAGAAAGAGAATTGATCTGAGCCTTTACGTTATCACTGATACCCGTTTCATTCGGAAGGAAAGCTTTGAAGAAAATATAGAAAAAGTAATCTCTAGCGGAGCTACCGTCATCCAGCTGAGAGAGAAAAACCTTCCTCCCCCCTCTTTTCTCAAGATAGCCTTGAAGATGAGAAAACTTATTCGCCCTCCTATCCTTTTCATCGTCAATGACCGGGTAGATATTGCTATGGCCTGCCGGGCTGATGGAGTACATCTGGGACAGGAGGATTTTCCTGTCCCGGCTGCCCGCAGGGTTATGGGGGAGGAGATGATTACCGGTGTTTCCACACACTCCCTGGAAGAAGCACGAAGGGCAGAAAGAAAAGGAGCAGACTACGTTGCCATAGGGCCTGTCTTTCCTACCTCCACAAAACTAGATTCTCATCCCCCCGTGGGGACAGGGATAATTGGTGAGATTAAGAAAGAGCTCAGCATCCCCGTGGTGGCTATAGGAGGGATAATGGCGGAAAATATAGAAGAAGTTTTAAAAATGGGAGCCGATGGAATAGCCGTGGTCAGTGCCATATTTGGACAGGAAGATGTAGAGGGAGCAACCCGCCGACTTTCTGAAAAAATCAGAAACTTTAGAAAAAAGAAATAGCTTTGAATGATTTATCCATAATTACGGCAGCGCCTGAGGAAACGAGAGAGGTGGGTAAGGATCTAGGCCGGTATCTTTTCTCCTCCTCGGTGGTAGCTCTCATCGGAGGACTGGGCAGTGGTAAAACCACGCTAATACAGGGGATGGCTCGAGGACTCGAAGTCTCCTCACCGGTGAAGAGTCCCTCCTTTGTCCTCATCCGTGAATATGCCGGCCGCCTACCCCTTTATCATTTTGATCTTTACCGAGTCACCCAGGATAAGGAGATTTTGAATCTGGGCTGCGAGGAATATTTTTACCAGAAAAGGGGAGTGGTGGTCATCGAATGGGCAGACAGAATAAAGAGGTATCTCCCCTCTGAGTATCTTGGAATAAGTATGAGCATTGTGGATGCATCCAGCAGGAAGATAACTTTTCGGCCCAGCGGAGCCTTATACCAACAAATAGTGGAAAAAATGAGGAATCATCTGAAAAGGGAGATATAGCTTGCTGGTAGTGGGAATAGATACAAGTATAGAGAAGGGGATAGTCTTTCTCGGTCAGCCGGAGGGGATTCTGACCAAGAGAGTGATTGACCCTTACACCTCTTCGGGAAAGCTTCTTCCTCTCTTTGATGCTCTCCTAAAAGAAAGAGAACTGGAGCCGGAAAGTTTAAAGGGAATAATAGTGAATCTCGGGCCTGGATCTTTTACCGGTCTTAGAATCGGTGTAAGCCTGGCTAAGTCTTTGGCCTTTGTCCTGAAAATCCCTCTGGTTGGTGTTTCTGCTTTTGATAGCTGGGTTTTCTCTAGTTCGGCTCAAGGCATTCTCTGTCCCTTGCGCAGAGCTCATAGCTCCAGGGTCTATGGAGCCTTCTATAGAAAAGATAAGAAGATGATGACGAGGCTGGGTGACTACTTCTTCCTCTCCTTTAAGAGGATTCTAAAAAAAAGCCGCGAGTTTTCTCCCCCAAGGGTGAGCTTTCTTATTTCCAATGAATCTTGGCTCAATGAGGCAGACTTCTCCCTTTCCACTTTTCCAGAAAGGATTATTCCGGAAGAGACCCTGCTTAAGTTTGGAATACACAGACTAACTAAAGGAGAAAGTGACGATATCTCGAGCCTGACTCCTCTGTATGTGGCCCCTCCCAAAATAGGTCTGTCTAAATGAAGAGAAAAAAAGGTGAAATGGATGTTTTGCAAGGAGCGGTGATTCGCTCTATGAGAAAGGAGGATATTGTCCAGGTGAGTGAGATCGAGAAGCTTTCTTTTCCCACTCCCTGGTCTTACAGCATTTTCTCTTCCGAGCTGGATGAAGAAAAATTCGCCTTTTACTATGTGATGGAATATCAAGATGAGATAATAGCTTACATAGGTTACTGGAAGCTGGCTAACGAAGCCCATCTGGTTAATCTGGCCGTTCATCCAGCCTTTAGAAGAAAGGGGTTGGGATCAAAACTCCTGAAATATATCCTTGAGAAGGCTCAAAATCAGGGATTAGATACCATCAGCCTTGAGGTTCGCCGCTTCAATCTAGCTGCTCAAAAGTTCTATGAAAGATTTGACTTTGAGAAGATGGCTATTCGCCCTGGTTATTATGTAGAAACGGGTGAGGATGCTCTTGTCTACTGGCGAAAGATTTAGCTCATCTGACTCTACGTTTTGCCCTGATCACCTTATAGACTAGGACTACCGAGATGAACTTGAGGATATCCCCTGGTAAAAAGGGAATAACTCCCAGATAGAGAGTTTCCTTAATTCCTATTCTCAAGAAGTGGGCCAGACGAAGACCCCCGAAAAGGTAAATGACCCCGGTCCCTGCTAACATGGCCAGAATCAACCAGATAGAACTATCTTTTCTCTCCACCACCTTCCCCACCAGATAAGCAGCTACCACAAACCCAATGAGGTAGCCTCCAGTGGGTCCAGCTAGATGGGACAGTCCTCCTCTAGCTCCAGCAAAAACAGGAAGGCCACTCGCTCCCAAAATAAGATAAAGGGACTGGGATGATGATCCTGCGGTGGCTCCCAGCATAGCCCCTCCCAGGAGAACAAAAAAGGTCTGAAGGGTAATGGGAACAGGGGTAAAAGGGAGAGGGATTCTCACAAAAGCACCCAAGGTGGTAAGAGTGGTAAAAATAGCTACTCCCATAGCCCAGGAGACAGCTCTGGGAAGGGGAATTTCTGTAGTCAAGCCTGCTCGGAGTCTCTCTACCGTCAATTTAGCTCCTCCTTCAGTTTGGAATTCCGTTGGTGCAGGAATTTATGCCTTCAGTTTACCGCATCCCCCCTCAGTGTCAAGAATATCTCGGGTCTTTTAGGTCTCTTTGTTGAAAAAGGTAAATTTTGGCTCTCTGGCCGCCCTAACCTCATCAAGTCGACCTACCGGCATTTTGTGGGGAGCTTCTCTCACCAGAGAAGGCTCATCCTCTATCTCCCGGGCAATCTGAATCATAGCAGAGATAAAAGAATCCAGAGTCTCTTTGGACTCGGTTTCTGTGGGCTCAATCATTAGAGCTTCCTCAACAATGAGAGGAAAATAAATAGTAGGAGGATGGAAGCCCAAATCTAAAAGACGCTTGGCAATATCCAGGGCCCTCACTCCTTTTTCCTTCTTATCCTTAGCCGAAAGCACAAATTCATGCATACAGGTTCGATCAAAGGGGAGCTGGTAGTATTTTTTAAGTTTTTCTTTCAGATAATTGGCATTTAAAACAGCGCTCTCACTCACCTCCCTTAGGCTTTCCCTTCCCAATGTTCTTATGTAACAGTAGGCTTTTAGGATTACAGCGATATTTCCATAGAATGATCTCATCCTGCCAATGGATTTGGGCCGATCATGATCCAGGTAATATCCATCCTTATTTTTTCCCACCAGAGGCAGAGGAAGATAGGAAGAAAGTTCATCACTCGCTCCTACCGGCCCTGATCCAGGACCTCCTCCCCCATGGGGAGTGGAAAAAGTCTTATGAAGATTAAAATGCATTATATCCACTCCGAAATCAGCCGGTCTGGTTATTCCAAGGAAAGCATTGAGATTAGCTCCGTCCAGGTAAAGGAACCCTCCGTGCCTGTGCACAATTTGGGAAACTTTGAGAATTTCCCTCTCAAAAAGACCCAAAGTATTGGGGACGGTAATCATAAGACAGACTGCCCTGGGGCTCATTTTATGAGAAAGATCCCTAAGATCTATCTCACCCACATTATTTGATTTTACCGTTATCACCTGGAAATTGGCAAGATGAGAGCTGGCCGGATTTGTCCCGTGGGCAGAATCTGGAACAAGCACCCTATCCCTGACTTCCTTCTTTACCTCATAGAAAGATTTCATCATCAAAAGACTGGTGAGCTCACCATGAGCTCCAGCCGATGGCTGGAGGGCCACTTTCGACATTCCGGAAATTTCTTGCAAAAGTCTTGCTGTTTGGTAAAGAAGATGAAGCGTGCCCTGGATAGTATCTTGATCCTGATAAGGGTGAAGTCCGCTAAAGCCGGGAAGGGCAGCTAAGGATTCATTTATCTTGGGATTATATTTCATAGTGCAGGATCCCAGAGGATAAAAATGGGAATCTACCCCCATATTTTCCTGAGATAACCTGGTAAAATGCCGTACCAGGTCCGGCTCACTTAGCTGGGGCAAGGAGAGAGCTTTCCTTCGTAGGTATCTTTCAGGGATCAGTTTCCTTAACCTTCTCCCTTCTACTCTGTGTTTGGTGAGGAAACAGGCTCTTCTTCCCCTTTTGCTTTTCTCAAAAATTAAGGTCTCGCCCATTTCACGTCTTCCAAGATAACAATTAGCTCGTCTATTTCTTTTTTGGTCCGTCTCTCGGTGGTGCAAAAAAGAAGGGAGTTATTGAGTTCCGGGTAGAATCTGCCTAAATCTAGCCCTCCAATTATTTCATTTTCAAGAAGGATCTTATTAATCTCTTTTGGAGGACGGGGGCACTTTACCACAAATTCCTTAAAGAATGAAGAGCTAAAGGGAAGGGAGAAACCAGGGATTTTTTTTACCCTTTCCATGAGATAGTGCGAGTTTTCCAGACAAAGACCGGCCACCTCCCTCAAGCCCTCCTCACTCAGGCAGGATAGATATATAGCAGCTCTTAGGGTATTTAAAGCCTGATTGGTGCAGATATTTGAAGTTGCCCTCTCACGCCGAATATGTTGCTCCCTGGTCTGCAAGGTCAAGACAAAACCCCTTCTCCCCTGCTTATCAGAAGTTTCTCCTATGAGCCTACCAGGCATTTTGCGTAAGAATTCCCTTTTGGTAGTGAAAATCCCCAAACACTCTCCCCCAAAATAGATAGGATTGCCCAGAGCTTGACCTTCGGCCACAGCAATATCAGCATTGAACTCTCCCGGAGGGGTGATGAGACCCAGGGAAACAGGGTCAACACAGACAACATATAAGGAGCCAAACCTATGAGTAATTTTCTCCAACTCTCGCACATCTTCCATATACCCTAAGAAATTGGGACTTTGAATAACCACACACGAGGTTTCATCATCTATATTATCCTCTAATTCCTGTAGATCAGTAACCCCATCCTTATAACCTATTTCTATTAAGTGCATTCCTATAGCTTTCGTATAGGTAGTTATAACCTCGCGAAATTCAGGATGAACCGTCCTGGCCACCAGAACCTTTTTCCTCTGCGTAATACCATGAGCCATAACAATTGCCTCTGCCAGGGCAGTTGCTCCATCATAGAGGGAGGCGTTGGATACCTCCATTTGAAATAGATTACATATGAGGCTTTGATACTCATAAAATACCTGTAGAATCCCCTGGCTGGCTTCAGGTTGATAAGGAGTGTAGGAAGTGTAGAACTCTGAGCGGCTGGCTAAATGATCCACTACACCAGGAACAAAGTGGTCATAGGCCCCTCCTCCCAGGAAGCACGTATACTCATCTGTACCTGCATTTTCCTGGGAAAGTTTTCTCATCAGATGAGCTAACTCTATTTCAGAGATCTGGGGAGGAATATCAAGATAGCGGGTAAGACGGACCTTCTGAGGGATAGGCTCAAGGAGCTCCTCTACAGATTTAACACCAATTTCCTTAAGCATTTCTCTACGATCTTCCCTGGTATGGGGAATATAAGGAATAGCCATTCTTGTATCTCCCTAAGACAGGTTTTACTGTATAGCCTTTCCCTTTTGGTCTATTTTTCCTTCTCAAGGAAGTGCTCATACTCATCAGCGCTGAGAAGCTTGTCTAGCTCCTCAGGCTTGGTCAGTTTGATTTTGACCAGCCATCCTGCTCCATAAGGATCCGAGTTTACCAGTCCTGGATTATTGGATAATTCTTCATTTATCTCCATAATCTTTCCACTCACCGGAGCATAAATGTCAAAAGCTGCCTTCACTGACTCAATAACTGCAAACTCTTTTCCTGGCTCAAGAGGAGCCCCCACCTGTGGCAATTCGACAAAAACTACATCATTTATCTGATCCTGGGCATAATCTGTAATCCCAACTGTAACTTCCTCGCCCTCTCCTCTTAACCATTCATGAGTTTTGGTGTACTTCAGTTCTTTAGGATAGATCATTTTTCTTCTCTCCTTTCTACATTGGCAGATAGAATCTCAGGCATTGGGAAGCGGGCTAAGACTAGCGCTTCCTCAGGGAGAAGCACCTTATCTCCTAAGATAAACTCATCTTTCGCTCTCTCAGGAGGAATTTTTCCCTCCCGGGGGAGGGCAAATATTCTAATTTCTGTTCCCTCTTTGACATAGCTTCTATCAACATAAGCTAATCCAAGTTGAATTCCCTCTACCAGGGCTGAGCTCGTAACTCGCCCAATGTATCGCCCTTTTGCGTCCACCACAGGATCTCCAAACTTTACCATCCTGATGCCCCTCCCCTTCATTTTAAAACGAACAATCTCCATTTTTCTTCCAGCTTCTCTTTCCAAAAGGCGCTTTTTCCCAATGAAGTAGGGCTTGTGAAGTTTGACAAAGAGCCCATAACCAGCTCCGATGGAACCAATATCATACCTACCAGCCAACTCATGTCCGTACAGAGGTAGACCTGCTTCAATCCTGGTTGAATCCCTGGCCCCCAGACCCGCAGGCCTCACTCCAAACTCTTTACCTTCTTTTAAAAGCAAATTCCAGATAAGGGGAGCATCCGCAGGATGAAGATAAATCTCATAACCTACATCTTCACCAGTATAACCTGTGCGGGAAATTAACATTTCCACTCCAGCGAGCTTGGCCTCTATGAATTCACCTGGCCTGATTCCGGCGAGCTTTCTTTTTGCCTCTTCCTCTTTGGTGAGCTTCTTCAATATGGCCAGCGAATTAGGTCCCTGAAGAGCCAGATCAACCTTTTGATCCTTTCCGGAGGAGGTATCTTTTAGATCCCTGAGATGTGCCTTGCCTTCCACCTCTTTTTCAGGATAGTCTCGGTCTATAAGATATCTCCCGGAGTTAACCGCATTTAGCCAGGCCCAGATCTTTTTCTCATTAACCGCATTGGCAACCATCATATATCGATCCCGGCTTCGACAATAGATCATAACGTCATCCAGAATCCTTCCATCGGGATCGAGAATGTGAGCATATTGAGATTCCCCCTGCTTTATCCATCGTATATAGTTGGTGGTAACTGCATCCAGGAAACTGGTAGCATGCTCACCAGATATCTCCAGGACTCCCATGTGAGCTACGTCAAAAAGTCCGGCTGTCTCTCTTACCGCTCTGTGCTCCTCACCGATACTGGTATAAGAGAGCGGCATCTTGTATCCGGCAAAGGAGACAAATTTAGCACCCAGCTTCAAATGCTCCTCATAAAGGGGAGTTTTCTTCTCCTCACCTTCTTCTTCCTGGTGTCGAAATTCCTCCTTTCCTCTCCCTGAGGGCCTTATAACATCATCAATGAGCTTTTGTCCAACAAAGTAGCACTTGGCAAGATGAAATAAGGACTCGTGCCCTGCTTTGTATAAAGAGACGCCGTCAACTCTCATCTTGCCTTCCTCGTAGGAAGGTAGACCCATCTCATGGCGAAGGCGATCTCTGGCCCAGATCCCGGCGGGCCTCACTCCGAAAGCTTCTCCTTCTTTCAAAAGTAGATCCCAGAGCTCGGGGGCATCATCCGGGTGGATATATAATTCAAATCCTGCATAATTATCAGCGTAAACCATCCGCGAGATGATCCCTTTTATTCCTCGGATCTTACCTTGCAGGAAATAGAATTTCTTAAGATTTGCCAGGGAGGCATCTATTTTGCTGAGAATTTTAGAAGAGTTAGGTCCATACAAAGCTATTACCATCTTGCGTGAGGTCTCATCTTCCGTCTCTCTTAAATCCTCCACTACCACCGGCCCTTCAATCTTGGCAAATATATCCTTGCTATCAAAAAGAATGTATCCGTCAGAAAGTCCCCTGAGCCATGACTTCACCTTTTCAGTATTGGCGGGGTTAGTTACCATCAAGTAATGATCCCTGCCTGTATTGTCAGGATTTAGACGCAAAATGGAGACATCATCGATAACTCGAGCATCCTTATCCAGAAGGAAGGAGCGAAAGATCCCTCCATGTTTAAGGGTCGCTAAATCATTGGTAGATACCCCCTGCAAGAAAGGCTTCGCCCTTTCTCCGCTTACCCTGAGTAGCCCTTTATCGCTCAGGTCAAAAAGTGCGGCTTTGCTATGAGCCGCCTCAAGTTCTTCCTGAAAGTCCTGGTAGCCAAGGGGCACTTTCCAGCCACTAGTCTGGACGAACTTCGCCCCAAGCATCTTGTGCTGAGAAAAAAGAGGGGTGTTCCTCACCAGCAGTTCTTTTGAGTGATGATAATGAGGATAGCCAATACTAGGGGTTCGAGTAGGTGGCGATGACTTTGCCTTCTGGATTAGCCCGGCCACTTCTAGCCTCACCTC
>JAUVZN010000104.1 GCA_030602545.1 Candidatus Aerophobota bacterium | reverse complement strand
AGGAGGGGTTATCTGTAATCCAAAGGAGATGTCGCTGGGAGAGCTGGAGCGTCTAACCAGAAGGTACGCTTCCGAAATCATTGATATTATCGGGCCGGAAAAGGATATCCCTGCTCCTGATGTCAATACCAATCCCCAGGTCATGGCATGGATCATGGATACATTCAGTATGAATCGGGGATATTCTGTCCCGGGAGTGGTAACAGGTAAACCCCTGGTCATTGGTGGGTCCAAAGGAAGAGACCAAGCTACGGGAAGAGGGGTTAGTTTCTCCGCTCTGAACACCCTAAAACACCTGGGTATGAATCCAGAAGACATTCGAGTAGCGGTGCAGGGCTTTGGAAACGTCGGTTCGGTAGCAGCCGAAATATTACACAAGGAGGGGTTAAACATTGTTGCCCTGAGCGACATCAAAGGAGGAATCTACAATCCTAAGGGACTCAATCCTAACCAAGTCCTTACCCATGCAAAGGAATCAGGGTTTGTTATAGAATTCAAAGGAGCCGATTTCATAACTAATGAGGAATTATTACAACTGAACTGCGACGTGCTCATTCCAGCCGCTTTGGAGAACCAGATCACGGGGGCCAACGCTGACAGGATCCAGGCTAGGGTTATAGTCGAGGGAGCCAATGGTCCCACCACTCCGGATGCCGATAAAATTCTGGAAGAGAAAGGAACTTTGCTCGTTCCTGATATCCTAGCCAATGCAGGAGGAGTTATTGTTTCTTATCTGGAATGGGTGCAGGCTATGGAGAGGTACTTCTGGGAGAAGGAAGAGGTGAATCAAAAGCTAGAAGGTATCATGAAGAGAACTTTCAATCGAGTTCTGGAGCTCTCTTCCCAGAAGAAGGTAAGTATGAGGATGGCTGCTCTGATGATAGCCATAGATAGAGTGGCTGAGGCCATGAGAGTCCGGGGATTATACCCTTAGAAGAGTTCTTACGGCTCTAGAAAAATGTGCCGTCTCTGGTGAAAGTCTACTACGGACGAGGCGACGGAAAGCAAGGAGAAAAGTAATACCCCTGTGGTGAACTGAAATGGGAAAAAAGAAAAAGACCACGATTTTTATAACTATCTTTTTGGCCGCAGGATTATCTCTATTCTTATTCTTATTCTCTCCCTTATTTTCCTTACAGTGGCCATTTTCCTCCCCCTCTAATCTCAAAGTATCTGGAGAAACTGCCCAGGACCCTATGAATGACTCATCCCTTATTACCTCTACTACTCTCCGCCGTGGGGAGACTATGTACGAGACCCTTGTTTCCGCTGGCATTTCTTCCCAGAAGACCAACTCTTTAGTGCAGGCGCTGAAACCCTTGTTTGACCCGAGAAAGTCTAAGTATGGTGACCTGGTTAAGTTGAAAAGGCAACCTGATGGCCGTCTCATTTTTGAGTATTTTCCAAACTCTTTGGATTACTATGTAGTAGAAGAGACAGAATCTGGAGAATTTTCTGCCCGTAAGAAAAAGATTCCCCAACGAAGAGTGCTTATGGGAGCTAAGGCCACCCTTCAATCTTCAGTTTATGAGTCTATGAGAGGGGTAGGAGTTGACCGGGAACTCATCAATCGATATGCCGACATATTTGCCTGGGAAATAGATTTCTTCACCGATCCCCGAAAAGGTGATACCATACAGCTTATCTGGGAGCGATATCTTTCTCCCGACAATGACGTTCTTGTCGAAGGAAGAATTCTGGCCGCTCGATACATCAACCAGGGGAAGAATTATACGGCTGTATTTTCCCGGGATGAGACTGGTCATTTTGACTACTACAGCTCGGACGGGAAATCCCTACGCCGATCCTTTCTGCGCTCTCCCCTAAACTACCGGAGGATCAGTTCCTACTATTCCTGGCGCAGATTTCATCCTATCTTAAAGATCTATAGACCCCATCTGGGTATCGACTACGCCGCCCCCCAAGGGACTCCTGTGTCAGCCATTGCAGACGGAAAGGTAATCTTTGCCGGCTGGAAGGGCGACAACGGAAGATTCGTTAAGATCAAACACCCTCAAAGCTATACCTCCAGTTATGGTCACCTTTCCCGTATTGCTAAAGGTGCCAGAGGGGGAAAAGAAGTAAAACAGGGACAGATCATCGGCTATGTGGGGACAACAGGGCTTTCCACCGGACCTCATCTGGATTTTCGCGTCACCAAGAATGGCCGCTATGTCAATTTTTTGAAGATGGATTTTCCCACCGCTGATCCGGTAAACCCCAAATATTCCAAGAATTTCGAAAAGACAAAGGAGAAATATCTAACCTATCTTGAGATATTGAGGGACTCTCCCGAGAACATCCACCTTTTCCCTGAGGAGCTGCCGCAAGGAAAAAGATATTGGTTCCTTCCTTTTCCCTTGGATCGCATCATCCGTTAGAATTTGATCCTCCTCAAGAATCTGCCTAGAGAGCTTGACTTGACGTCTCGCCGGACGAGCTCCATTGCACCTGAGGCATCAGGATTCCTCTCTCGCTCCTGCTGCCAGGCAAACCTCATTCCCATAATAGTCAGTTCCTTCCCCACCCAATGGTGATATTCATGAAGGAAAAAAAGGAAGATCGGAGAATAAGAGAGGCTCTGCTTTATCGGAAACTCAATGATGAAGTTGAGTGTGGTCTCTGTGAACGAGGCTGCCGAATTCCGTCAGATAGGCGAGGACTTTGCAGGAGCAGAATAAATAGAAAGGGGAAGCTATACACCCTGGAATACGGCGATATCTCTTCTATTAGCGCAAATCCCATTGAAAAGAAACCCTTTTTCCACTTTTATCCCGGCACTAAGGCCCTAACCGTGGGAAGCTGGTCCTGCAACTTCACCTGTCCCTGGTGTCAGAATTGGGACATCAGCAAAGCTTATCCGGATTCAAAAAGGGGAAGCTATATTAGCCCAGAGAAACTGGTGGATCTTGTGCCACAGTATGACTGCCAGGGAACCAGCATATCCTTTAATGAGCCCACCCTCCTTTTTGAGTATTCCCTGGAAGTTTTTGATCTGGCTAGAAAAAAAGGCTACTACAATACCTATGTAACCAATGGATATATGAGCAGCCAGGCGCTCGATTTAGCCATAGAGAAAGGACTGAATGCTATCAATATAGATATTAAGGGTGATAAAGAGGTAGTGAAAAAACACTGCGGCGCTGATGTAGATAGGATCTGGAGAAATGTCAAGCTGGCAAAGGATAAGGGGATCCACATAGAGATAACTACCCTTATCATACCCGGTGTCAATGAAAAAGAAGA
>JAUVZN010000003.1 GCA_030602545.1 Candidatus Aerophobota bacterium | reverse complement strand
TCAGCTACAGGGACAGAAGCCCTCTTGAACGCTTTTATTTTCTCCTGGGCCGTTCCTTCTCCTCCGGATATGATAGCACCTGCGTGTCCCATACGCTTGCCAGGAGGAGCAGTTTTTCCCGCAACTAAGGCCACTACCGGTTTAGTAATTTTGTCCCTGATAAACAGGGCCGCTTCCTCCTCATCCCTTCCTCCGATCTCACCAATGAGAACAATGGCTTTGGTCTCCTGGTCCTCTTCAAAAAGAGAGAGAATGTCGATAAAGGAAGACCCAATGATGGGATCACCTCCAATACCTACACAGCTCGATTGACCAAGATTACTGATGGTTAGATTATACACCACTTCATAGGTAAGGGTGCCGCTTCTTGATATCACTCCCACCGAGCCTGGCTTATGAATGGCTCCCGGCATAATGCCAACCTTTGCCTTACCTGGGGATATGACTCCTGGACAGTTGGGCCCAATGAGCCGTGAGCCCTTGAGGCTAACATAAGAGCAAACCTTAATCATATCCAGAGTGGGGATTCCTTCGCTGATACAGACAATGAGTTCAATTCCCGCATCTACGGCTTCAAGGATAGCATCAGGAGCAAACTGATGAGGAACATAAATCACCGAGGCGTTAGCTGAAGTTTCCTGGCAAGCCTTCTTGACTGTATTGTAAACAGGGATCCCATCTACTTTCTCCCCTTCTCTTCCCGGGGTAACACCGCCAACAATATTGGTTCCGTATTCTCTCATCCTGGCAGCATGGAAGCTTCCCTCCCTGCCGGTTATTCCCTGAACCAGTACCCTACTGTCAGAATCAACCAATATGCTCACTTCTTTACCTCTCTAACCGCTATTCTGGCTGCTTCATCCATGGTGGTGGCTAAAATAGCCCTGGTCTGGCAAAGTTTCGTCCGACCCTCTTCTTCATTGGTACCGGAGAGTCTGATAACCAAAGGAAGATCTCGCCTCATCCGGGAGATGGCTTCTATGAGCCCATCAGCCACCACATCACACCGAGTGATACCTCCAAATATGTTCACCAGAACCACCTTTACTTTCTCCTCAGAGCAAACAATATCCAGAGCTGAGCTTACCCTCTCTTTGCTAGCTCCCCCTCCCACATCCAGAAAATTTGCCGGCTCAGCTCCGTATCGTTTAACCAGATCCATAGTTGCCATGGCCAATCCTGCTCCGTTAACTATGCATCCGATTTCGCCATCCAGATGCACATAACTTAAACCCTGCTCTTTCGCCTTTACTTCCAGGGGATCCCCGACTTGGGTGCTTCCAAGGGAGGATAGCTCAGGATGACGATAAAGAGCATTATCATCTATGATGATTTTGGCATCCAGGGCATATAATTGGTCGTCTTGAGTTATAACAAGAGGATTGATCTCGACTAAAGAAGAGTCCACTTCCTCAAATATGCGGTAGAGGCTGCTCAGGATCTTGGCCATGCTCCTGGCTCTTTCTTTGCTCTCACCCAGAGAAAAGGCGAGTGAGAGCGCCTGGTAGTTCTGGAAACCAAGCAAGGGGTGGATGTGCTGCTTGAAGATCTTTTGGGGACTGAGCCTGGCTACTTCTTCTATCTCTACTCCTCCGGCCGGGGAAACCATTACCACAGGTTTTCTCTCGGAGCGATCCACGGTAATCCCCAGATAGTACTCCTCTTTTATCTGGAGAGCTTCCTGGATAAGAACCTCCCTTACCGGCTCGCCCTTAAGGGATGAGGAGAGAATCCTACTGGCGGTCTCATGAGCCTGGTCGGGATCCCGGGCTATCTTGATTCCTCCAGCCTTCCCTCTTCCTCCCACCAGGACTTGGGCTTTGACTGCCACGGGTCTGCCGAATCTTTTAGCTATCTCTTCGGCTTTCTCGGCACTGTCCGCCACTTCCATTGGGGGAGTAGGGATGCCATGGGAGGAAAAAATCTCATGGGCCTGATACTCATAGATCTTCATTTTACCTCTCCATCCATAAGCAGGGAAAGGAACTCGGAAATATTGTAGATTTCAATTTTCTGTTTCCTTTTTTTGGCGTTCTTGAAATTATGAAGGCAGGAAGCGCACTCGGTGAGAAGAACTTCTGCTCCCGTGTCTATAGCTTCCTGGAGTCTCTTTTTAGCCATATTGATAGAAAGTCGGGTAAAAGATCCCCTTACCCCACCCCCTGCACCGCAGCAATGGGCATTTTCACGATTCTTGACCATTTCTTGAAAGTTAGGGGCAAACTTCCTGATGACATTTCTCGGTACCTGGTAGAGATCGCTGTGTCTTCCCAAATCGCAGGGATCATGATAGGTTACTATCCGCTCTGTCTTCACGGGAAACTCCAACTTCTCCAGGAGCTGGGTAATATGGAGAACCTCGACTCCCAGATCCTTGAATCGCGGATCCTCCTTAAAGGTGCGGTAACACATAGGGCAGGTAGTTAGAAGCTTTTTAGCTTTGGTTTTCTTTATTTCCTCCTTGATATGCTCAGCATCCTCCTGGCTTGCCTCAAAACCCACATCGCCAAATACTCCCCCACAGCAGACTTCCTCAATAGTAGTAAAAGAAACTCCTAGTTCCTTGAGAAGTTCTAGAGTCCTCTTAAGACTTTCCTCTTCCCGGTATTTGCCCACACAGCCCACAAACAAAGCAAACTCCGCACCAAGCTTGGGATAATGGAAATCCTTTCTTTCTTCTCCATACAGATTACCGGTTTTCTTTATCATCTCCTTCATCATTCGATGAGCTTCAAAATAATGCCCTGCTTCTACCAAATCCCGTCTGGCTGCCCTGACCACACTCGCTACCTTAACCTTGGCCGGGCAATTTATCTCACACTGAGCACAAAGACAGCACTGGAATAGCCTGTCCTTAATGAGCTGATTAGGCTCGATTTCACCTTCTTTGAGGCCGTAGGAGAGGATAATTTTGGATCTTGCTCCCGCCGACTCCCACCCCAGTTCCTTAAGAACAGGACAATCTACAAAACAGTAGGCACACCTGATACAGCGAAGTATATCTTTTTCCCAACTCTCGAGCGCTTTGGTCTTCATCTCCTCTCCTTGACTGGATATCTGAGTTTGGTAGCGGTGAAGAAATCTTCCGGAGCATCCATGAGTTTATGAGGATTGAGAATGTTATGGGGATCAAAGACCTTCTTGATTCCCCTCATAAGCTCCAGAAGCTCCTTCCTCTCCTTCTTAAAATACGGGGCTTTGGAAATTCCTATGCCGTGTTCCCCGGAGGTGGTTCCCCCCAGGTGCTGCACCAGAGCGAAGACCTCATCCACAGCCTTGCGGGTTCTATCCCACTCATCGCTCACTCGGGGATTAACCAGAAAAGCAGTGTGAATAAGCCCCTCACCCGCATGCCCATAAGTTCCGATGATGATGCCGTTTTCCCTGGCAATCCGGTGAATCCCTTCTACTAACTCTGGGAGCCTGGAGACAGGAACGGTGATATCCTCGGCTAAAGTTGCCCGAATCCGATCCTCCTTGTACATACTGGTGGCGGGGAAAATGGAAGATCTTACCTCCCAGAGCTTCTCCATCTCCTCTGGATTATCACTAATGATGATGTCAAAAGCTCCGCAATCCTCACATATTTTCTTTATCTTCTGTATTTCATGATTGAAACTAGCTTTAATTCCGTCGCACTCAAATAAAATCAGCGCCTCTACTTCAGGAAGACCAGCCTTAAGAGCCTTATTAACTGACTTAATGGCTACCTCATCCATCAGTTCCAAGGCCGAGGGGACGATTCCCTCAGTAATTATCTTGGAGACAGCATCTCCTGCCTGACTCAGCTCATAGAATAGAGCCCTACCCACTGCTCTTTCTTCGGGCAGCGGCTTCAGACGCAGGGTGGCCTCCACCATAACTCCCAGGGTACCTTCACTTCCCACCATCAATCTTTCCAGTTGATAACCCGAAGCTTGAATGATAGTGCTGGTTCCCATCCTCACCAGGTCCCCGTTGGCCAAAACCACCTTTAGCCCTAAAACGGCATCCCGGGTGGCTCCGTACTTGATAGCTCTCATTCCCGAGGCATTGTTGGCAATCATCCCTCCTATGGTACACACTTTTCCACTTGCAGGTGTGGGAGGGAAGAAAAACCCGTAGGGTTTCAGCTCACGATTCAGCTCATCGTTGATGACGCCGGGCTCCACCCGACAGAACATATCTTGGGGTCGAATTTCCAGTATTTTGTCCATACGTTTAAGATCCAGGACAATTCCTCCATCCAGGGGAACAGCGCTTCCCGACTCTCCCGTCCCCGCACCTCTGGGCACTACAGGAATCTTCTCTCTGTTAGCAAATCTTAAGATTTCCTGAATTTCCTTTATGCTCCCTGGCCTTACCACCACTGAAGGAGAGCTTTGATGAATAGAGGCATCTGAGCCATAGATATACCGATCCGCCAAATCATCGGAGACATTCTCCTCTCCTACGATAGCACGCAGTTGTTTAAGCATAGTCTCCTCCCGCCAGGTTGCCCTGGGAGTCAAATTTCATAGGTTCTATCTCACCAAGGATCTGGATATCATCCCTTGCTCGGGCCTCCTCAAGTAGAGGC
Source organism: Candidatus Aerophobota bacterium (assembly GCA_030602545.1). Taxonomy (GTDB): domain Bacteria; phylum Aerophobota; class Aerophobia; order Aerophobales; family AE-B3A; genus SOJT01. The sequence continues at coordinate 27,918 of JAUVZN010000003.1, read as the reverse complement.
TCCGAAATATACAATTTCTCTATTTTCAGAGTATTCTTTATCCTCATCACCTTGAGGCTTTGGGGATCTTTTCTCTTAAAAGTGCTTATGGCTGTGGTTATGGCTTCTTTGTCTGTCTCACAGGTCAATGGAACAAAGACACGGTTAAGAAACCCCGCGGTTAAGGCATTGGTGTACATAGCGTGATAGTCAATTTTGTTCACCAGCCTTCTGGTGGTAATATCAGCCAGTCCCACCCCTAAAGTATTCCCATGAGAGGCAGGAGTTACATCAAGAACGATGATCTTGTTGATATTGGGCTTCTCAAATTCCTTCTCTCCTCTTATCAGGAGGCGACCAATAATATTGGTATCCATACCCGTGCCGCTGATATTTTTGCCTAACTCATCCACAATGAGGATATCTATCTCATCGAAAGGAAGACGGGGCATAAGCCGGCGGGCTTCCTCCAACAGGTGTGGCTCCTCTTTTTCAAAATCCTCTGGATCAAGAACCACAATTCTGGCTGTCTCATCATAAGCATTTTCCAGTATACCAACCCCCAGGACAAAATTAGCTTTACTCATCATAACTCTGGCTGCCTCTGGAACCATTTCTCTTAAGCCCCTGGATCCGAAAGAGTGCACCAAAGAGGCTCCTTCATGTTTTCCCAAACCAATGGCCAACATTTTCATCAGACCCGACTCAAATGGACCTCTGAAAGAAGTGTGGGGCTTAATGCGATTAACCACAACAATAGCATCGCTCCTTAGGGCTATCTTATCCATGAACACAGGAACCTGATCCTTTATCTCTCCTATCTTTACCACCTCCATGGAAGAGCGAATAGGCACTCCAACCGAATCCTCAGTAATGCCATAACCAGCCAGGATCTCGATCTGTCCTTCAGCGGTGGCTCCTCCATGTGATCCCATGGCGGGGACTATGAAGGGGCGAGCTCCCAGTTTCTTCAACTCCTCTACTATGGTGGCAGTGATCTGGACAATATTGGCTATACCTCTACTGCCAGCGGTTACCGCCACCTCATCATTAGGTTTTACTCTTTCCTTAAGTCTGGATCTGACCATCCCCTCTCTTAGCTCGTGAGCAATATTCTCTAATCTCGGAGCCTCGAGTTTCTGCCGGATGCCTGCCATACTGGGAAACTCTATTTCCTTCATACCCTACTCCTTTTTGCTGTTAAGTCTGCCCTCATGCTATATCAAATGGTCTCTTACCGTCAATCGCCAGCTCATCCTCATCTAGTGCTCACTGTAAAGAATATTTCGGGACTTTTCCCCGAAGGAGCACTAGCTCAATTGAGCGATAATTTCCCGAGGTTTAACCCGGTTCATGCGGAACCCTAACTCATCTTGAGGAATTCCCAGAGCAAGACCAAGAATTTGAGGATAATATAAAACGGGTAGATTATACTCTGCCTCAAATTCCCTCTCCATCTTTTTTTGACTTCCTTCATACATAATACTACAAAAAGGGCAAATCAAGCAGACAGCATCTGCTCCAGCAGATTTTACATGGTCAAGCTTAGTCTTAGCTACTTTCAGAGCTGTCATTTCATCTATACCCAAAATTCCCCCACCACAACACCCCTTTTTATCTTCATAAGGAATAGATTTTGCTCCTGTCAGCTCAATTAACTCATCCAGAGTTTTTGGATTTTCGGGGTCATCAAAACCCTCGTATATTTCTGAAGGTTTTAAGTAATGGCAGCCATAGTGAGCAGCAAAGCTAAATTTAGACAAATCAACCCTTAAATTCTCCCTTATCTTATCCAGACCCACATCCTCATATAAAATTCGGGCAAAATGTTTTACTTTTATCCTTCCCTCATATTTTCTCCCTAAAACTGAAAGCTCCTTATTTATCCCTTTCCGTAAATCTTCATCTTCTTTTAGCTCTTTATTTGCTTCTGTTAAAACGGAAGTGCAGGCACTACAAAGAGAACATATATCCAAACCCTTCTCTTCCGCCAAACTTAAATTTTTAGCGGCCATTAAAAGAAAAGTATCTCTATCCACCGATTTTACAGGAAAACCACAACAGCTAAAATCATTTATATCTACAAACTCTATATTTAGCTTATGGGCTACTTTCCTTGCAGAAACTTCATAATTTAAAGCCCTCACCGGAACAGTACATCCCAAAAATAAAGCGTATTTCATTATCCTCCCTCCTTAAACTCAATAAGTTTATCCACACCTTCCTGTTTAAATAATTTTTTGGTATCCTCGGCAGTTTCCTCTATGGGAGGAAGACCAACCTTTACTCGCTTTTTATTATCGAACTCCCCCATTTCATAAAGTCTCCCATGAGAGTTTAAAGCCTCCATTTGAGCTACAAAAGATGGATGAATATATCCTTCTTTTACAGCTATATTTTTCATAGCATTCATCAGTTCTGTAATTCTTACATCCTGGGGACATCTCTCATAGCAGGTATAACAGCTGGAACAGAGCCAGATAAAATCGCTGGAAAGAACCCTCTCTTTCATTCCCAATAAAGCCATTCTAATAATCTTTCGGGGATTATACTTCTCGTTTACCTCTCTCACAGGACAGGCAGCGCTGCAGGTGCCACAGGCAAAGCAGCGAGTAATATTCTCGCCTCCGGGTTGCGCTTGAATCTCATATTTAAAATTGGGGTTTAATTCATTTACCTTGATAATCTTTTCTTCATTTTCACTCATTTTACTCCTCCCCCACACCTTGAAGTTCATCTTCTTTAAAAGTAGTAAGTGGCAATGGCTCTTCTAAATCTCTTCCGGGAACATACTTGAAAATCTGTTGCACATTATGGCCTACTGTTTTAAATATTCTAAGAAGTGGGATATTACTGGGACAAGCCCCTTCACAGACTCCGCATCCTACACAGGAAGTAGCCATATGACTCATTCTCCCCAAATGAAAAAGAATAGTATCTTTGGGCATTTTAATAGAGCCTTTTCTTTTAGCCCACCCCAGGTATTTTTCTGAATCAAATTCAAAAGTAGGGGACTTGAAGAAACATTCTCTGCAATAGCAAATGGGACAAACTCTCATACAATTATGACAGCTAATGCAGGTAGAAAAGACTGAAAGCAAATTCTCCCAATTCCCTACCTCTTTTTTTGTCTGAGAAAAAAGAGCATCTCTTTTGGCTATTTTTTCATCAATATACTTAGAGACAGATTCTTCTCTTTCCTTTGATTGGTTAAATTTTGGAAAAGAGAATTTTTCTAAAATTCCTTCTCCTTTTTCAGTACGAGACTCAAGAAGAATATTCTTTTCAAAATCTACCCCTATTAAGCCGACAACTAAATCGGCATTAGAGGGGATAGCGTATTCACACACCCGACAGGCCTCTCTTAATTTAGCATCTTCGTTTTCCTCCTTAAATTTCCTTAATAGTTCGTCTAAAGGCGAATCACCTTGCTTACAGAGGCCCTGATAATCACTAACTGAATAGGTCCCTAAGCAATCTACTCCAATTATAAGTAGATTATCTAAGGAAGCTTGTTTTAATTTAACCAGCTCTATCAAGGCTCTTATTTCACAGGACCTAAGAACAATTCCTACAGGACTTTTATGGGGACTGAGTCTGGTCATCTCAGAGATAATCCTTGCCGAATTAACCGGAAGGACAGGAGCAATAACATTTGCCTCTTTTAGTCCATGGGAATTAGTCACCAAACTCTGAACCACATTATCTTTTGAGGGGACCTCCCGAGAAACTAGAAGTGCACTCACCAGATTTTTTTCAAGAAGACCTTTTAAAAAAGAATTAATCGCTTCTTTTACTTTACCATTCTTTACCTCAATAACTACCTCTTTTGTCATTTCCTTCACCTCTATAAAGACCAGTACTTACTTATAGGATTGGGACCTAATTTTTTCAAATGAGATGTCATCTCAGATATAGTATCCGCATATCTCTTACCTTCGCTGGCACTGACCCACCTAATCCAGACTCGATTATCATCCAACCCTAAGGTTTTCAAAATACTTTTCAAAACAGTAATTCTTCTCCTCTCCTTATAATTTCCACTCACATAATGGCAATCTCCGGGATGACATCCGCCAATAAAGACTCCATCAGCTCCTTCTAATAAAGCCCGAAGGACATAAGCAGAATCAACCGACCCCGAACACATCACTCTGATAGGCCTAATATTTGGCGGATATTGCATTCTTGAAGTACCCGCAAGGTCTGCTCCCGCATAGGTACACCAATTACACAAAAAACCAACTATCTTTGGCTCAAAATTAGCCATCAATTACCTCCTTCATATACTCATAGTAAATCTCTTTATAGTGCTATATCCACCATGGAAAGAATCTGATTTCTTTGAAAACCCTTCTGTTGAATAGCTCCACTGGGACAAGCAGCGCTACAGGCACCACAACCCTGACAAAGCACCTCGGTTACCTTGGCTAAATTAGTCTCCTCATCTATACTTATAGCTTCATAGGGACATGCTGAGACACATATACCACATCCCCGGCACCATCTCTCATTCACTTGGGCAATAATTGCCTCTGCCTCAACACGATCTTTGCAAATTACACTGCAGGCTTTCTCAGCAGCAGCATAAGCTTGAGAAATAGTCTCCTTGATAAACTTTGGACCATGAGCCATTCCTGCTAAAAATATACCCCGAGTAGAAAAATCTACGGGGCGGAGTTTCACATGAGCTTCTAAATAAAATCCATCCTCTGTTAAAGGAACCTTTAATAATTGAGCAAGAGTTTGGTTATCTTCATTAGGAATAATAGCTGTACTCAATACCAGAAGATCAGCAGTTATACGAAGTTTCTCTTTAAGAATAGGATCCAAAACTTCTACTGTTAAACCCTCAGCGTCTCTGGTTACATAAGGCTTTTTATCCTTATCATATCTTATAAAAACTACTCCTTTCTCCCGAGATTCTTGATAGAAGCTTTCTTTAAAGCCATAGGTTCTCATATCTCTATATAAAATAAATATATTTGCCCTAGGATTCTCTTTTTTCATCTTGAGAGCATTCTTCATTGCATCACTGCAACATACCCGGCTGCAATAGGGTCTCTCATTCTCTCTGGAGCCCACACATTGAATCATCACTATAGTGTTGAGAGTGGGAATTTTGGAATCGGGCCTGGCTAACATCTCTTCAAGTTCTAACTGAGTAACTATTCTCTCATCTTCTCCATATAAATATTCTTTAGGCTTTGACTCTTTAGCACCGGTAGCTACAACTATTACTCCATGTTCTAGTTCTATCTTTTCAGTTTCCTCATTTTGTACTATGGTTGTCTTAAAGTTTCCTACATATCCTTCTACACTTTTGATATTTACATTCCTGTATACTTTGATTTTCGGATTCTCTTCTACCTCTTTAACTATCGACTTCAGATAACTCTGCATATCTTCGTTCTCCAGAGTATAATGAAGATTTCTTAAATTTCCCCCTAACTCGGCTTCCTTTTCCATAAGATATACCTCAAACTCCTGTTCAGCTATATTTAAGGCAGCTATCATTCCCGCTAAACCCCCTCCAATAACAAGCCCTTTCTGAATAACTTCTGAGGAAAAACTAGGTAAGGACTCTATTAAACAAGCTTTTGCCACCGCCATTCTTACTAAATCTTTGGCTTTTTCCGTAGCTTTTTCTGGCTCTCTCATATGAACCCAGGAATCCTGGTCACGAATATTAGCCATCTCAAAAAGATGAGGGTTTAAGCCTGCTTCCCTTATGGTCTCCTGGAAAAGAGGCTCGTGAGTTCTTGGAGTGCAAGAAGCAACTACCACTCTGTTTAATTTATGCTCCTTTATGGCTTCCTTTATTCTTTCCTGGGTATCCTGGGAACAGGTATAAAGATTATCTTCAGCATAAACTACATTGGGTAATCTCTTGGTATATTCAACAACAGCGGGAACATCAACCACCCCTCCAATATTTATTCCACAGTGGCAGACGAATACCCCTATTCTTGGAGCCTCTCCACTCACATCTATCTCTGGGGGATACTCCTTTTCCTTGATTAAAGTTCTCCGAGCAGAGGAAAGCAAAGATGAGGCCCTGGCTGCAGCTCCGCTTGCCTGAGTTACTGTCTCCGGGATATCTTTTGGCTCTAAAATTGCTCCACAAGCATATATTCCTTTTCTTGTTGTGTCTACAGGAAATAGCTCATCTGATTTAATGAAGTTATACTCATTTAATTGAAGGCCTAACTTTTCACTTATCCTTAATACATCCTCAGAAGGCGTTAGACCAACCGATAACACTACTAAATCATACTCTTCTTCTTTTAAATTCCCCTCTTCAGTCTCATACTTTATTCTTAAGTTATCTGTTGGGAGGTCTTCCTCTACAGAGGAGACTCTGCATCTCCTGTATTCTATCCCATGCTCATTCTCTGCTCTCTCATAATATTTATCAAAATCCTTACCAAAACAGCGCATATCCATAAAGTAAATATGGCAGGTAAGCTCAGAACCCGCATGTTCTTTAGCAATAACTGCCTCCTTGGTAGCATACATACAGCAAACAGACGAACAATAGGGATAGCCAGATTTTATATCCCGCGAGCCCACACACTGAATCCAGGCAATTTTCTTAGGTAATTTCTTATCCGAGGGTCTCACTACCTGACCTTCATAGGGGCCTGAGGCAGATAAAATTCTCTCAAATTCAATACTGGATATCACATTAGGAAATCTCCCATATCCATACTCTCCTTTTACCCTCGGATTAAATTCATCAAAACCAAAAGAGAGGATAATGGAACCAACCTTTATTTCCACTTTCTCTTCAACCATATCAGGAAGGATTGCTTCTGCTTTACAGGTCTTCACACACTCTAAGCACTCCGAACAGATACCACAGTCAAGACATCTCTTTGCCTCATCTATTGCCATCTTTTCAGTGAATCCCAACTCAATCTCTTTAAAATCCCTTTTTCTATCCTGGAGAGAAAGAGCAGGCATTATTTCTCTCTTTTCTAAGGCAACTTCTTTTTCTGGAGCTTCCGCTGCTTCTTCCTCTATCTTTTCTCTGCCTTCGATTAAGTCTTCAGATTTTAAAGATCTATCAATGGAGATAGCTGCCTCATGTCCCTGACTTATAGCTTCAATTACTGAAGCGGGACCACTGACTACATCACCTCCAGCAAAGACACCGGGAACAGAAGTAGCTAAACTAATCTTATCCACATCGATAGTCTGGTGAGGAGTAATTCTAACTTCCTTAAATCCTGCAAAATCCGCTTCTTGACCTATGGCGATTATTACTGTATCTACATCAATAGTTGACTCCGTTTTCTCTTTAAACTTGGGGCTAAACCTTCCTTCAGCATCAAAAACTGAGCTACAAAGAATAGTTTCCAATCCACCAACTTTTTCCTCTTTACCTATAATCCTCTTTGGTCCTCTGGAACAATGAAGGTTTATTCCCTCCCTTACTGCTTCTTCAATTTCCCATTCAAATGCTGGCATCTCCTCACGAGACTCAAGACAGAAGAGATGAACCTCCTCTGCTCCCACTCTCAATGAGGATAAAGCTACATCAATGGCCACATTTCCTCCACCAATTACGGCTACTCTTTCTCCTATGGTAATCTCTTTTCCTTCATTGACATGTTTAAGAAATTCTACTCCATAAAGTACACCTTTTAAATCTGAGCCCTCCAATCTTAATTTCTTGCTTTTCCGGGCTCCAATGGCAGTAAATATCGCCTGATAATTCCTCCTTAATTTCTCGAACTCCTCTTTTGAGCGAATAGGGGTATTAAGAAGAATCTTTACCCCTATCTCTTCAATCTGTTTAATCTCCCTTTTCAGAACTTCTTTGGATAGGCGATATCCGGGAATCCCTGCATACATCATCCCTCCGGGAGAGCTTTGAGCTTCAAATACAGTAACTTTGTATCCTAACTTCGCTAAATCGTAAGCACAGGTCAGTCCCGCTGGCCCGGCTCCAATAATAGCTACTTTTTCCTCTCTAATTTTTGGAGGCTCTTTAGACTCTTTTTCTTCATCCTTTTTGGGAGAGAGAAGTTCTTCTTGATGCTCAGCTACATAATCAGCAACAAACCTTTTTAAAGAGGCAATAGCTAACGGTTCATCAAAATCCTTCCTATTACACTTCTCTTCACAAGGATGATGACAGATACGACCCAAAACTCCCGGAAAAGGAACTCTCTCCCTGATTAACTCATAAGCTTCCTTAAATTTACCCTGGGAAATTAAAGCGATGTAACCTTGCACATTTACTCCTCCCGGGCAGGTTAATCTACAGGGAGGTTTATTTTCATTTTTATCTATAGTAAAAACATTGGGAACTACCTGAGGGTACAATCGATAAATAGCTTTCCTGTTGCTTAAACCCTCCTCAAACTCAGTTAAAACTTCTACAGGACAGCTCTCCACACACTCTGCACAGCCAGTGCATTTATCTAGATCTACATATCGGGGTTTTTTCCTTAAAGTAACCTTAAAATCTCCTGCTTCGCCTTCCACTCTTTCTACTTCCGTGTAACTCATAATTTCAATATTCTCATCTCTTCCTGTTCCCAAAAGTTTTGGAGAAAGAATACACATTGAACAATCATTGGTAGGAAAAGTTTTGTCCAGTTGTGCCATCACTCCACCAATACCAGGTTTTTTATCAACTAAATATATTTTAAATCCGGATTCTGCCAGATCCAAAGAGGCCTGAATTCCGCCGATTCCGCCGCCAACTACCATTACCGCCCCAACATTTTTCTCCATCTTAGAAACCCTCACCTATTAAAACTCTACAAAAACCGGATTATACTTTTTTCTTTTATTTAATAAAATATATCAATTTTTCTTGCTAATACTGCTCTGCCTCTATACTCTGGAAGAAGTATGGGAGCCTTTCTCTCAGACTTTATACCAGCTTCTTTGACCATATTTACATATTTTTTGACATGCTCTAAGGATAGTTTTCCGTTGCTTTTAGCCAATTTTACATATTCCGCACTATACATTCCCGCTCTTCTACCAAAAACCATACAATCAAGAGTTGAGTTCCCCATAAGTCTATTCTTGCCATGCACACCACCTGATATCTCACCGGCAACAAACAAGCCTTCTATATTTGTCTTCCCTTCAGGGTCTGTCTCCACCCCCCCATTCTGATAATGAAGTGTGGGGAAAACAAGGACAGGGTCTTTTATCATATCAACTCCAAATCTTTTAAACATCCTCACCATAGCTGGAAAAGAACGTTCAGTTCTACCTTCACCATTAATAATATCAATAAGAGGAGTGTCTAACCATATTCCTCTCATTCCTGTAGGTGTCACCATTCCCTTATCCCTGGTATAACATTCTCTTATAAAGGCAGAAGCTTCTACATCCCGTGGTTCAAGAGGAAATACAAATGCTTCACCGTCTTTATTCACTGGCTGGGCTCCGCTGGTTCTTAATTTTTCAGTAAGAAGAAGGCCTATTATTTGCTGAGGATACGCAGCTCCAGTAGGATGATATTGAACAGTATCCGCATCCCTTAACTTTGCTCCAACATGATATGCAAGAACAACTCCATCACAAGTGGCACCATAATGGTTAGTGGTTGGGAATCCTCTTATATGAAGCCTTCCGAAACCACCGGTAGCCAGGATAGTTGCTTTAGCCTTTACAATTTTATAGTCCCCTGTTTCCAGACCCCACAAGACTGCACCAGCTACTTTATTCTCAGAATTAGTAATAAGTTCAACAGCCGCATAAAATTCAAGAACCGGAATTTTTCTATTTCTAAACTCATCCCTTAGAACTCGCAGCTCCTCCATTCCCGTATAATCCCTGCAAGCGTGCATCCTCCTTCTTGAGGTGCCGCCACCTGTTAGTTCCATAAAATTACCATCAGGGTCTTTATCAAATATAGCTCCAAGCTTCTCAAGCCACTGCATTACCAGAGGAGCATCTTCCACAAGCGCTCTTAGTACATCAGGCTTATTCGTAAAATGCCCTCCCCCCAGACCATCAATATAATGAATTAGTGGACTATCTTCTGGGCGGTCTGCTGCCTGAGTACCACCTTGGGCCATCATAGAGTTAGCATCTCCATGTCTTAGTTTATTGGTAAGCAAAATCTTCTCTGCAGGAATTCCATAATCATTTGCCAGAAGAGCAGCGCTTGTTCCCGCAAGACCACCTCCTATTATTAAAATATCCGGTTCATAATCCACTTCACTTAGATCAATCTCTTCAGGGTCTATCACTGGATATGCCTCAAGCAGATCCACTACTTCGTTAGGAGCGATGTCTCCTCGATTGGGACCAATTTTTATACATCTTTTGCCGCCGGGAACGTAATCCGGATGATAACGATTTAAAATTTCTTCTCTCTCCTCAGGGGTCATCTGAGGAGGCAATTTTCCTATTCTCTCTGGTCGTGTCCTTTCAACAAGCTTGATTGATTCACGCATATATTCAGGATAACCGCCTATGAATTTAAGTTCAGCCAAATCTTTCCTCCTTTTTAGTAAACTTCACGTGTCCTTTGTTGTTCTGTATAAAGATTCTTAAACTCGGTGCCACCAAGACTCATAACTCTATCAAACTCCTTGTCATACTTACCTTTTTTTATTTCCTCGACCCTTTTTTTAACATTTTTTTCTTCAAGAGAGCCATATCTTCCATACATTCTTCTTGCTAATTGAGCCAGATGATATTGCACAATATCAGCAGGGCACCTCATGGCACAAAGTCCACATTGAATACATTCAAAGGAGCCCTCAGCCACTTGAGCAAAATCACCTTTGATTGCTGCTTGAACATAATCCATTACTTCAAGATCCTGAGGGCATGATTTTGTACAAGTATTACAAGAGACACATCTGGCAACTTCCGGGTAATATTTGAAAAATACGGATATATCATATTCTTCTTCATTAATATCATAAATAGCTTTTTCTGCTGGAGCAAATGGAATTTGAACCAGATACATCCCATCCTCAACTCTTGTTTGACAGGCCATAGCGGTCTGGAGTTTATATTCTCCTTTCTCTCTGTACACAGTGGAACAAGCTCCACAAAATCCTGCTCTGCACCCGCAAGACCTGATAAATTTATACCCGGCATACTCCATAGCCTGCATAATTGTCAGAGCCGCTGGAACCCTGCATGGTTTTCCCATTATGTAAATTGTTACCCAGTGTTTTACCTCTTTCTCATCCACCCCTTTGGTAACTGTCTTATTTGCCTCAGCAATTTTTTCCATAATACTCTTTTCTTTCTTCATATCTCCCCCTACTGGCTATGATTAAATTTTATCATAAAGATAACATGAAAATCTAAATTTGGATAATTTATCTGTTTTAAAGCAAAGATAACTTTTTATTAACCTTTAGTAAAAGCATCTACCATTTCAAATATCTGCCTTTTGCCAAAATTGTTCTGTTGCATTGCTCCCGAAGGACAGGCAGCACTACAGGCACCGCACCCTTCACAAAGAGCTGGATTAACCTTGGCTACCTTGGTTACTAAATCAAGTTCAACGGCATCATAAGCACAAATATTTACACAGTTGCCACATCCTACACAGACTTCCTCATCAACACTGCCTATAATCGGCTCGTGGTAAAATACATCTTGAGAAAAAAGACTGAGCACCTTACTTGCCGCCCCGGATGCCTGAGCCACAGCTTCAGGAATATCTTTTGGTGCCTGAGCAGCTCCAGCAAGAAAACAGCCGGCAGTAAGACTTTCAACCGGACGAAGCTTAGGATGAGCTTCTGTTAAGAAACCATACTCATCTGTAGCCAGTCTCAATTTCTCAGCTAATTTCTTTACCCCTTGGCTGGGAACCATAGCCATAGCCAGAACAACCATATCCGCCGAAATTTCAATCTTCCTTCCCGTAAGTGTATCCGCTCCCCAAACTTCGATTTTATCTCCATCCTTAAATACTTTGGAAACCCTACCTCTTATATAAAGAATCCTGTCTTCTTCTATTCCTCTCTGAAGAAATTCCTCATATCCCTTTCCGTTGCACCGAATATCCATATAAAATACATAAGCCTGACCATCAGGAACAGCGTGTTTATAAAGCATAGCCTGTTTAATAGTATACATACAACATACCTTTGAACAATATGGATAATAATGCTCCGGGTCTCGTGAACCTACACATTGAATAAACACCACTTCTTTAGGAATCTTACCATCGGAGGGTCTATAAGGTATACCATTGGTAGGACCAGCAGGAGCAAGGACTCTTTCTGCCTGTAAACCATCTATCACATCCTCATATTTTCCATATCCATATTCACCAATTTCTGCTTTATCCATAAGATCATAACCCGTGGCTACAATGATTGCCCCTACATCCTCTTCAATGAAAGAGTCTTTTTGTTCAAAATTGATAGCTTTTACTGAGCAATTCTTCTCACAGGCCCTACATTTTCCTTTAGTGAAATAAAGGCAATTATTACTATCAATCACAGGTTTATTAGGAACAGCCTGGGGAAATAGAGTGTAAATAGCTTTCCTTTTAGCTAAAAACTCATCAAATTCCGAAAGAACCTTTACCGGACATTTTTCTATACAGAGACCGCAACCCGTGCATTTATCCCAATCAACAAAAGAAACTTTTCTCCTAATTTTTACTTTGAAATTCCCCACATAACCGGAGACTTCTTCCACCTCCGAATAGGCAAGAAGTTTTATCTTTGGATGCTGACCTACCTGGACCATCCTTGGAGTAGCAATACATTGAGGGCAATCGAGGGTAGGAAAAGTTTCTGAAAGTTGAAGCATGTGTCCCCCAATCGACTGATTCTTCTCTACTAAAACAACCTCATATCCACTATCAGCAATATCTAAAGAAGCTTGAATACCAGCTATTCCTCCTCCGATGACCAGGGCTTTTTTAGTAATGGGAATACTTAGAGGAACGAGAGATTTGTCTAACTTCAATTTTTCTACAGTAGCCTCAATAATCTGTACTGCTTTTTCCGTAGCTATCTCTTTATTATCTTGGTGCACCCAGCTACATTGTTCTCTTATATTGGCAATCTCACATCTATAAGGATTTAGTCCTATGGAAGCTACTGTATTACGAAAGGTGATCTCGTGCATTGTGGGTGAGCAAGCAGCTACCACTATACCATCAAGCTTTTTCTCTTTGACCACCTCTTTTATCATATCTTGACCGGGATCGGAACACATATATACATAATCACTAGCATATATAACACCCGGGTAATTACTCATAAGCCTGGCTGCTTTTTCTACATCTACTGTACCTGCAATATTTAAACCACAGTGACAAACAAAAACACCTATTCTACTCATTTTATACTCTACCTGTTAAATGTTTACTTTTTAACAAATGGCGAGGGTCCACAAAATTCAATTCAAATCCACAAACCTTCTCATCAAGCCCTAAAGAAAGAGCCAAAAGTTGAGTAAAATAGAATACCGGTATACCTTTAAAGTCTGAAAACTTCTCTTTTATCTCTTTTTGTCGATTATCCAAATTAAATCCGCATAAGGGACAACTTAAAACAATTGCTTCTGCTCCCTGATTAATAGCTGAGCTCAAAATATCGTGAGCCCGTTCAACAACCAAATCTACATTTACCACAGTATGATAGGAAGCACAACATTCTGTTTGATAGGGATAATCAATCACTTCTGCCCCAATAGATTCCAGAAAATCCTTTAAAATAGTGGGATTTTCAGCATCATCTAACCCTATCTCTGGAGGGCGCAGGAGCAGGCAACCATAATAAGGAGCTACCTTTAGTTCTTTAAGAGGTATCTTTACCTTCTTGGCAATCTGATTAAAACTTACCTCATTTTTTAAAATCTCCAAAAGATGTAAAACTTCAATTTCTCCATCATATTTCACATCTTCTCTGTACATAAGATTATTAAGCTTATCCAGTTTCTCTCTATCTTCTCTTACTAATTTATTTGCTCTCTTTAAAGTATGATAACACATAGAACAGAGAGTCACCACCCGGTTATCTTCCTGTTCTTTAACCCGAATAAGATTACGAATAGGAGCCACTTGATGGATTAAGTCATCAGAAGTTAAAGAATAGACTGTTCCACAACAGTTCCATCGAGGAAGTTCCACCAGCTCTATACCTAAACAAGATGCAGAAGCTAAGGCTGAATCTTCAAAATCTTTTGCCATCGTCTTTAGGGTACATCCTGGAAAATAAGAAATCTTCACCTTTGCCTCTTTCATAATATTATCAAGCACTGAATTTACGAAGACTGCTAACTAAAGCTATTTGAGGAACTTGAGAAAGTATCTCCTTGGGAATAGATAAAGGACTAACATAATCAACATTTTTCCTCAGATTAATCTGCCTGAGAGATTCCATAATTTTTGCTAAATCTACCCCTTTAGGACAACGGGTAACACAGGTAAAACAGGAAGCGCAAATCCAGATTGTTTTAGAATTTAAAACCTCTTTTTCCTCACCTAGTTGAACCAGGCGGATGATCTCACTGGGAGATATATCCATCTCTGATATACTGGGACAACCTGCAGAACATTTCCCGCACTGATAACAAGCGTAAATGCTCTCTCCACTCAACTCTTCTACCTTACCTAAGAACTTACTTTTGGTGTTCTTAATAGAAATTTCCGTCCTCATTTCTATTCCTCCACTTTCATTGCCTTTAAAAAGTCTTCCGATTCAACACCGGGAGATTGAACTTTCTCCTTATCATAGAATTCCTCTATTTTAGAGTTTAACAGACTTTTTTCCCGAACATTTCCTTTAAGTTTTCCCTCCAATCCTTCAAGATAATCTTTTGGATAAAATGTGAAATCACCGGAGAGACTAATCTCATTTATTATCTCTTTTTCTACTTCCTGAGCAGCTCTTATCAATCCACCTTTTGCCTTATGGATTCCGTAAATAACCTCTACTCCTTCCCTTATTTTTACACCCTTGGAGATTCTCGGCGTTTTCTTAAGAAGAAAAGCCGGGGAAGTAAACTCTTTTTCAAGCTTCTCCATTCCTCTAATCATTGTGGAAGTAAGATTCGCTGGCTCAAGCTTTCCAAAAATCTTTTCAAATTTTTCAATTAAAACAGATTTAATTTCTTCCCGTGAAGGAATCTCCCCCAGCTCCTTCTTCATCGTAGTTAAATTCTCTTTCATGCTTTTATATATCTTATCTCTAAATTTTTCCTCAGGGACTTTTAATACTCTGCTCATCACTTGGTAATCAAAATCTAAGAGAATTCCTCCCACCCAAACAAAGCAATCTCCAATATCTCCACTTCCTTCACCATCAATCTTTCTTCCCTCTTTAGTAAGAATATCGTTTACAGGATGAAAACCTGTCTCAATTCCAAATTCTCTGTAAGTCTCTATTACTGGAAGAGAAAATCTCTCATAATTTTCACTTATGTTTCGGGAAAATATGGGATTATCTCTCTTTATGATTACTTGATGAAATATCTGATTTTCATCTAAATATGTAGCCCCTCCTCCCACCTCTCGCCTCATTACAGGAATATTCGTCTTTTTGCAAAATCGGAGATCCATTTCTTCCTCAGCATTCTGGAAATATCCTATACTTGCCAGAGGAATTTTTGGAGAAACTAATACTAAAGCTTCTACACCCATTCGTGCAAGAAGATGGAAGATAAGCATAGATTGCTGCCCAGAAAGTTTATCCAGATTAAATACATACATTATTTTTTTTCCTTGGCGTGTTTGGCTATTTCTCCTCTTAACCACTCAATCGCTTCTTCTCCCTTCATTAAATTATCGAGCTGGGCAGGGTCACCCATCTTTATTTTAAAAAGCCACCCTTCTCCATAAGGATCCTTATTTACCAGAGTTGGCTCATCCTCAACTTCTTCATTCATAGCCGTTACCTCTCCGGAGACAGGTGCATAGAGTTTACCCAACCACTTGCCCGTTTCATAAGAGCCTATGGCTTCGTCCTGCTTGACCTCATCTCCCTCTTCAGGCATTTCAATATAACTTATCTCACCGGCTAGCTTCTGGGAGAAATCATTTAAACCAACCACTGCCTCCTCACCTTCTACCCTTACCCACATAAACTCCTTGTGGTAGTAAAGCTCATCAGGCATATCATATTCTTCCACCTTGGCCATTTCTACCTCCTTTTACTATTTCCTCCGACTGTATTTCCTTATTCCCTCCTCATAGAGGTCGTTTCCCAGGACATCATTGGCCACAATTACCGGAAAATCCTCAACTTCAAGCTCCCTGATAGCCTCCGTTCCCAGATTTTCATAGGCTACAATCCGGGAAGACTTAACCGATCTGGCTATAAGGGCGGCTGCACCTCCCACCGCAGCAAAATAAACCGCCTTGTATCTCTTCATGGCCTCTACGACTTCTTTCCCCCGAGGGCCTTTACCAATCATTCCCTTGAGTCCAATTTTCATCAAAGCAGGAGCGTAAGAATCCATCCGATAGCTGGTAGTAGGACCACAGGAACCTATAGGAGTGCCGGGCTTGGCAGGAGAGGGACCCACATAGTAGATGATTTGTCCTTTTACATCAAAGGGTAGCTCCTTCCCCTTTTCCAATAAATCAAGCAGTCTCTGGTGGGCAGCGTCTCTACCCGTATAAATGGTGCCGTTAAGAAGAACTTCATCACCAGCTCTGAGACTGGTTACCTTTTCTTCCTTCAGGGGAGTGTTTAGTCTAACTTTCCTTGACATGAATGAACCTCCTTTGCTCTGAATCCCCCTCACTTTTTGATATACTTAAAGAGTGACGCTCTTATGTCTTGCTGCATGGCACTGAATATTCACCGCTACCGGAAGAGAAGCAATATGACAGGGATGGGTTTCTATGTGAACAGCCAGAGCAGTTACTCTTCCTCCCAATCCCATGGGTCCAATCCCCAAATCATTTATCTCCTCTTTGAGCTGCTTCTCCAGAGAGGCAAAGCGAGGATCCGCATTAAGCCTGCCCAACTCCCTGAGGAGGGATATTTTAGCAAGCTCAGCACATTTCTCAAAAGTTCCACCAATGCCCACTCCCACAATAATAGGGGGGCAGGGATTTCCTCCAGATCTTTTTACCCAGTCCACCACAAAATCCCTTACTCCCTCAACCCCATCAGCAGGCTTCATCATCCTGACAACGCTCATATTCTCCGACCCACCACCCTTGGGAGCAAAGGTTATCTTTAATTTGTCGCCAGGAACTACCCGGGTATGAATAATGGCAGGAGTATTGTCCTGAGTGTTTTTTCGATCCATGAGGGGATCATTGACCATAGATTTACGCAGATACCCTTCCCTGTATCCCTGACGCACTCCTTCATTTATAGCTTCAGTAAAATCTCCCCCTACTACTTGAGCCTCCTGCCCTAGCTCCACGAAAAAAACGGCTGCGCCGGTATCCTGACACATGGGGACGCGGTGTTTGCGGGCAATCTCAGCATTTTCCAGAATTTGCTCTATGATGGTCTTTCCCGTGGGTGATTCCTCTATCTTAAGGGACTCTTCAAGGGCCCTCTGAACATCATCCCCTAAATAGAAATTAGCCTCCTGACAAATATTTCGAACCACCTCTATAATGCTGTCCACATGAATTTGTTTCATTTATGGCTCCTTGTCCTATAGTTCCGGGACTCTCACCTTGAGGGTTTACTTTGGAGGAGGCTGGATAAACCCCTTATCCATCCGCAGCCTCACCGTTTCCTGAGCCATCTTTATGGCTGAGGAAGCGCTTTCTCTGAGCTCTTCAGCACTCTTTTTCATTCTGGCCACTCCCTGCTCTATGGCTTTCAATCCTACCGCCACCGCTTCCTCAACAAACATTTCTGTCTCGCCCATAGTAGGGATTATGTATTCATCAGAAAGACCTTTCTTTTCCGCATACCCGGATATAGCCTGAGAGGCAGTGATACACATCTCGTCCGTTATCATCTTAGCACCTACATCCAGAGCTCCTCTGAAAACCGCGGGAAAACCTAAAGAATTGTTTACCTGGTTGGGGAAATCAGAACGACCGGTAGCCACAATCCTGACTCCGGCCTCCCTTGCTTCCCAGGGCCATATCTCAGGGATAGGATTGGCGCAGGCAAAAAGAATAGCCTCATCAGCCATGTCAGCCACCCACTCTTTTTCAATGACCCCCGGCCCTGAGTGAGAAAGAGCGATGCAGACATCGGCTCCCTTCACAGCTTCCTTTATTCCGCCGCGTCTCTCCTCTTTGTTTGTCTTCTCACAAAGTGCCCACTTGGTTGGTTCGGTTTCCTTGAGTTCGGTCCTTTCTGGATTGAGGATACCCTTGCTGTCCACCATAATCATTCGATCTGGATCGGCTCCAGCCAGAATGATGTATTTGACGCAGTTAATGTTAGCCGCTCCTGCCCCTATAAAGGCTATGGAGATATCATCAATTCTCTTTCCCACCACCTTCAAAGCACTCATTAAACCCGCCAGATTAACCAGGGCTGTGCCCTGCTGATCATCGTGCCACACGGGAATATCCAGATCTTTTCCTAGTTGATCCAGGATATAAAAACACTTGGGCTTGGCGATATCCTCCAGGTTTATCCCCCCAAAGGTGGGAGCCAGCCATTTTACGGCTCTGATTATCTCATCAGGATCTTTGGTATCGAGGCATATGGGAAAAGCATCCACACCCCCCAGATACTTAAAAAGCATACCCTTTCCCTCCATTACCGGTAGGGCAGCCTCTGGACCAATATCACCCAGACCAAGTACTCTGGTGCCATCAGTAACTATGGCCACAAAATTTGCCCGATTGGTGTACTCAAAAACAGTTGAAGTATCTTGATGGATGGCCTTACAGGGTTCAGCCACGCCAGGAGTGTACCAGATAGCAAAATCATTATAATCTCTTACCGGAGCTTTAAGCTCCACCCCGATTTTCCCACGATAGAAGGGATGGTACTTCATAGCGTACTTTTTTGGCTCTTCAGCTTTGGCTAGAAGCTCCTCCTTGCTTAGTTTCCTCACCATCATCACACCTCCTTTACAAAAATTAGTCTCTTTTTTTCATTTTCAGAAAATAGAGTATATTATCTTTAACGTTTCGGCTGTGCTGTCTAACCAGGTTCTCTGCTTCCTCAGCATTCCCTTCCAGCATGGCCTCGATTATTCTCTGGTGTTCGGCAAGGGATTTTCTTGCTCGGCCCGGTACGGAGAAAGACTCCAGTCTTCCTAGTCTTATCTGATTGTTCAGATTACTCATGAAACGAATTAATCTCTTGTTTTTTGAAAGTTTTACTAAAAGATCATGAAAGGCCGTATCTACTTTGATGAAGGGATCAAAGTCCCCCTTCTCTAAAGGAACTTTGCACTCTTTATGAATACGGGCCAGCTCTAGAAGTTTATCCTTACTGAATCGAGGCAGGGCTAATCTCATGGCGAGACACTCCAGAGCTTCTCTAATCTGGTAAATTTCCTCCACATCTTTGGAAGAGATATTGGCCACGAAGGTACCATAGCGGGGAATGATCTCCACCAATCCCTCCCGCTCCAACTTGTTTATGGCCTCTCTCACCGGGGTTCTACTCACCCCCAGCTGATCTGCTAAATCCTCCTCCCTGAGCTTGGTGCCTGGTTCCAGCTCCTGACTGAGCAGCCTCTGTTTGATCATCTCATAGACAGCTTCACTCAAACTAGGACGACTATTGAGCCTTGGCGGTTCTGGGAATTTAAACTGCATATTCCTTTGATCCTTTCCTCTGAACTCCCGAGCTCATCGGGCTTGATTTTATCTCTGACGCAATTCTCGGAAAACTGGGCTGTTACTCTGAATATCTTGATTTTTAGAGATCTTACGTTTTTAGAGAATTTCGACTTTAAGTACGGAACTCTTCCTTGTTTTGAATCATTCGGATTCTACTGAAATTCCAACCAATCAAAACACCCCTCAATGATTGTATACATTATACACAATCCTTTACATCTGTCAAGTCTCTTAAGTTGAGCCGTGTCAATGCAAAGTAAATATGTCATACTTTTTGCAAAATAGAAATGTCATACCCCCACCGCTAAAGCTCTCATTTGAGGAGAAGTATGTCTTTCCCCTTCTACAGGAATAACAGGTCTGTACGGAAGTTGTTCTCCCTTGTAAAAGAAAAGAGAATTTATTGTACCTCTTACAGATTCCGGTATTCGCCGAGGCGATGGTCTGCCTTTATTTCCGTGGATAAGTCCTTCCATTCCTTTCTCTCTCAACGCTTTCTTGAGTCTAAATATTTATCTTGTAGATAGGTGAAGCTCTTCGGCAGCTTGATGTGCTTTCAGATATCCCTCTATGGCATTTTCAATAACGTTATATCTTCTGATCTCTTTTGTACTCAATTGCCACCTCTCCATTTTCACCTCCCTCAATTATTGGGAGGTAGTATATCAGATCTTATGAAGGGGTGACATTATCACTTTGCAACGACAAGAGCTAATTCCTCTCTTGACAATGGGGAATGCCTCAAATATTATGGAGTGAAAGATGTGGTTCAGAAAAGGGGTAATTCCAGTTGAAACTCAAAGACAAGATCGCAATCGTAACAGGTGCTAGCCAAGGAATAGGAAGGGGCATCGCCCTGGGATTTGCTGAAGCAGGAGCCGATGTGGTAGTGAACTGTGATCGAAACATTGATGGGGCAGATACAGTAGCAAATGAGATCCGGACTCTGGGGCGTCGAGCCGAAGCTATACAGGGAGACGTTTCAAGAAGCAATGATGTAGATCGGATGGTCCAGCAGACCTTAAGGACTTTCGGCAGAATCGATATCCTGGTCAATAACGCCGGGATCTATGTTGCTGGCCCCATTGAAAACCTGAGAGAAGAGGATTGGGACCGGGTTATCGAAGTTAATCTAAAAGGTGTGTTTCTCTGCTGCCAGGCTGTTGGGCGGCACATGATCGAAAGAAAATCTGGAGGATCCATAATCAATGTGGCTTCAATATCCGCTCACATGCCTGAGCTCAACAGTGGTGCCTATACGCCTAGCAAGGCCGGAGTGATAGGACTGACCCGTCTCCTTGCTGTTGAATGGGCAAAATACGGCATTCGGGTCAATGCGCTCAGTCCCGGACCGGTAATGACCCCTTTACAGCGAGAGGCCTACCCAAGCGAAAAGCTTCTGGAAGCAAGGACTAGGGCAATACCAATGAATAGGCATGGAACACCGGAAGAGATGGCCAGGGTCGCTATCTTTCTTGCATCGGGCGACTCCAGTTACATCACCGGGGAGGATATCAACGTCGATGGAGGGTCGCAGGCCAGTATGTTCTACCTAGTCCACCGATTGGCCGAATGTACGCGAGAAGAGCCTACAATGTGAGTCAGCCCCACATTTTTTGGGGAAAATATTTTGATGAATACTGACAAAAATTAGCTGCGTATCTCGTTGGTGCTCATTTCCTTTGAGAGTATTTGACCCAATTTATACCGCTTATGTCAACACCTGCTAACTCAAGAGGAGATTTTCCATAGTATTGAGGAGAAAGTTCCCCTAGCTACCTCTTCAAGGGATTTGCAATTGCTAGGAAGTCCATTGACCAAGATCCTACCGGAAACTAGCCGCCCAAATAAGCTTCTCTTATTTGGTCATTATTAAGGATCCTATCAGCCGAGTCGTCAAATTGGTTCTGCCCCATAGCCAAAACATATCCTCTATCAGATATATTTAAGGACCTATAGGCATCTTGTTCAATAATTATGATTGCTACCCCTTCTTTATGCAAATTCTTAATTTGATTAAATACTGCTTCCGTAGCTCTCGGGTCGAGTCCAGCAGACGGCTCATCTATCAATATGAGATTTGGTTCAGTCATGAGTGCCCTAGCCATTCCCAACATTTGCCTTTGTCCACCGCTGAGCGTATGTGCCTTTTTATTTCTCTTCTCTTTCAATACTGGAAAAGTATCATATGCATTCTCTACCCCTTCTCTTACCTTTTTGCTATCTCTTGAGTAACCTCCCATTTCCAAATTTTCTTGAACTGTAAGGGATAGAAAAACATTTTCAAGTTGTGGAACATAGGCCATACCTCTCTCCACTTTTTTATTCGGCTCTAATTTGGCCACCTCTTCTTCCAAAAATAGAATGTTTCCAGTACTAGGTATCAGATATCCCATTATTGTCTTGAATAACGTGGATTTTCCAGCTCCATTAGGTCCAATGATTGTCACAATCTCATCTTGATCAACGTACATGGAAACACCGTGTAGGATCTCTGTACGCCCATAACCTGAAACTATATTACTTACCTTTAATAAAGGCATTCTGCTTGAACCTCCCGAAACAGGCTTCCTCAAGCGCCACTTAGATATGCCTTTAGTACCTGTTCATCCTTCCGAATCTCCTCTGGTGTTCCCTCAGCCATTATTTTCCCAAAGTTCAATACGAGAACTTTATCACAAATGTCACTGATGACCTTCATACTATGCTCGATTATAAAGAAAGTTTTACCTTCTTTTTTTTGGAGTTCTCTTATCACTTTCAGTAACTGCGTGGCCAAAGTAAGATTTACACCGGCGGTAGGTTCATCCAGCAATATTAGATCGGGGTCCAGCATAAAAGCCCTTCCCAGCGAGAGAAGCTTTTTCTGTCCACCAGATAGATCGCCAGCATATTCGTTTCTTAAATCAACAAGTTGTAGCACCTCAAGCAGATCCATCGCTCTATCTAAATTAGCTTTTTCCAACATAGAGACCCGCGGGCGCCTGAACAGTGCACTAAATGGATCCTCTCCTATCTGACTTTTTGCTGCTAGCATCATATTTTCTAATACTGTTAATTTCTCAGGAGCTTTACATACCTGAAAAGTTCGGCTGAGCCCTTTTTTTACAATTTGATCCGGCCTTAGACCATCTATCCTCTCTCCTTTGAAATAGATTTCCCCTCCATCCTTTTCATAAAAGCCCGAAACTACGTTGAATAAAGTAGTTTTTCCCGAACCATTAGGCCCTATTAGCCCTACGATAGAATTGCCTTGGACTTCGAGTGATACTCGATCTAATGCCCTTAGGCTACCGAAATTCTTTTGCAGATCTCTGATAGTTAACGTTAACATAGAATTGTTCACTCGATGTGCTTGCGTTTTAGATGATACACTTTCTTCCTCTCCCTTATCAAGCCCTCAGGTGCATACAGGAGGAACAAGACTATCAAAAGGCCGATTATGACCATTCTTAGCGCCGCCATAGTATCGGAGCCCAACGGTACGTAACCACCAATGAATCTGGTAGAGACATTAAATAACTGGATAACCACAGCACCAAGGATAGCACCTAGATGGTTTCCTCTTCCCCCCACTATAATCATGGCCCACATAAGAAAAGTTTCGATAGGTTTGAAGTTTTCTGGAGAAATATAGGTTATATAGTGGGCAAATAGCGCACCAGCTAGGCCGGCGACCATCCCAGCTACAACCATCGCCTGCAATTTTAATTTCCTAGTATTTTTCCCTAAACTCAAACATAGATCTTCCTCATCCCTAATTGCTTTAAGATTCCTTCCGAATGGAGAGTTGGTTAGTAAAGATAAGACAAAGTAGATTATTAGCACGCAGGCAGCAATTAAGAAGAGGTAGAAAAGAGGGTAACTATCCTTGGAAAAGAGCCACCTTAATGGTTGAGGAATGCTCATAACTCCAAAAGGACCCTCTGTCAACCACCCCTCATTTAGAGCGAGTAGCCTGACCACCTCTCCACCGGCGAGAGTTGCGATTGCCCAATAATCAGCCTTTAAAGACTTTGTTGGAATACTGATTATGTAACCGAACAGTCCGCTCAGAGCCATCCCCCCCACAAAACCCAATATTAGAGGCGCTCCTGCTTTTGTCACTAAAAGCGACGATGCATAAGCCCCTATACAGAAGAAGGCAACTTGACCAAAATTTATTAGTCCTGTAAAACCAACTTGAAAGTTAAGGCTCATAGCAAGCAGGCTATATATACCGATCATGGTTAGAAGATATATGAGAAAGTAGATTACAGGCATCTTATTTCCTTCCTAAAATTCCAGTTGGCCTAAAGAGCAAAACAGCTACTAAAATGACGAAGCTAATTGCCGGTTTGTAACCTGTACTTATTTGAATCGGACCAACCTCGAACAATCCGCCTAAACTTATCAAATAACTAAAGTCTAGGGCCAGAACAATATTTTCAGCTAGGGCAAGAGTCAGTGCTCCCAACATAGCCCCATAAGGATTACCAATACCTCCCAATATAGCGGCACAAAAAACCGGGATTAAAATATCAAAACCCAACCTAGGATAAAGGAGGTGCTCCATCGCAATCATAGTTCCTCCCATAACTCCATAGCAGCATGCTATAAACCACATCCATTTGATCACTTTCTCGGAGTCAATGGCACAAGCACTGGCCAATACCCTATTGTCAGAAATTGCCCGTAGCGCTTTTCCGAATTTTGTTCGATGTAGCAATAAATGAAAGATTACCATGGAAATGAATCCGGTCAACACTATGCCTATCTGGGTAAAGGTAAGTCTTGCGCCAAGTATTTCAATGGGTTTTTGTATTGGTATTGCGTATGTCTTCGTGCGACTGGTCCATATCAATCGCAAAATATTCCTTAAAGCGATGCCGATGCCCAGCGAGCATACCATTGCAGTTACTACTTTGGCTTCTTTTCTTCTCAGGGGTTTGAAAATAGCTGTGTCTATACAAATACCGATCAACGCAGTGGCAGGGGCAGCTAGAATGACCGCAAGGAACAGGCTTAACCCAAGCACCTGATTAAGTGAATAAACCAAAAAGGCGCCCAAAACGGCATAATCAGCGTGAGCAAAGTTGGCAAATTTCAAAATATCAAAAACCATAGTAAGTCCAATAGCTAACAGGCTCAGTTCGGCTCCTCTGACTAGGCTATTGGCTATGATTTGAGAAAAGTCCATATTGTAATACCCCAAAACTTTCGAATAGGTGTCAACTCGAGCATGTGGAAGAAAATGGAAAGGTATTACTAGTTTAACATATGAAATTAGACCCCGCCGACCAGGGTAAGCGCCGGTGGGGTCTTCCACTCACTCCATGGACCGTCAACTGATATCCAGGAAATAGTCAACCTTGCTCAAGAGTATTCTCATTCTCCCTAATAATCAACTTTTTTCCCGTTTTGGATAATTACCTTCCGGAATTGAGCATGGTCCTGCATCCCATCTTCATCAAATCTTTTGTCTCCTCCATAAGACATGCCTCTGTACCAGTCATCGATTTCAAACAATGTATCTCGCACCGCAGCCGGGTCTGTAGAATTGGCGAAGTTTATAGCCATTGCGATCATCCTTACAGCATCATAGTAGTGAGCAGCAAAGGCCGTTATCGGCTCACGTCCCATTCTTTCTTTGAACTTCTCCGAAAAGAGTCTGCCGGGTTCGAGTGGATCAAGCCCTTTTATACCTTCAAGGACCTCTGGGATTTTGTCTAATGCCTCTGCGTAGCTTGATGTTATTTCAGACACGTACCAGGGCACCTTATCTACGTTGAGCAACCCCATCTCATATGCTTGTTTAGCGGTCACCAGGCCTTCTTTTGCATACCAGGTGCCGACAATCGCTTCTGGATCCTTTGCAAATAATCTCAGAAGCTCTGCTTTGTAGTCTACCTTGTTCAACTCGTAATCCACTTCGGTCACTATTTCAGCGCCCAACTCCTTGAGCCTGTTAATGGTTACCTGCTTTATCGCTTGTCCAAATGCATTATTCATATGGATCAAGGCAAATTTCTTCTTGCCCGAATCTTCAACAGCAAAGTCCGCTACCGCTTTACCTTTAAAGCTATCCACCACCGTGATACTCATACAACACGGGCCGACGTCACGGAACAACGGGGAAGTTGGAACGGCCAAAACATAAAGAACTCCTTGCTCTTGAGCATACTCAGCAATTGGCAGGGACACGCCGCTAGAAAAACCGCCTGTTAGGATTTCAACCCTATCCACCCCTATCAGTTTTCGTGCGGCATCCATTCCGGGTGCCGGCCGGGTTTCGGTGTCCTCGACAATTAATTCCAGAGGTCTCCCTAATACGCCACCCGCCGCATTGGTCTCCTCTACTGCCATCTTTGCTCCTGTCAGCATATCCTCCGACATCACAGCTTGAGTTCCTGTAATGGGACACAAAAGGCCGATTCGAACAGGTTCTTCTGCACCACCTACCGCACCCACGTTAATAAGAAGACCCAGCAGGATACTAGTGACCACCACATCTACTAATCTTCTCATTCTTGCCTCCTCTCCTAAAACTTTCAGTTTAAAAACGTGTTTCCAAGCTCTTTTTCATCCCAATTACTCGAGTTCATCCCAATTACTCGAGTCTTCCTTGGCTTTTCTTAGTACACCTCCTTTCCCTAGCTTGTATTTTTCACTCATAGACTTGGTTTATTTTCCCCTGAAACCTTTCCTTTGTTCCAGCTAATGGCCATACTTGCTCTCTCACCTCCCTCTGGCCTCATTTTTAACTCTTCCTTTGCCAAAGATCAACACCTTTATTAAGAGCCGCTTTTTGAGAAAGTCGCATCTTTGACCCTCCCAGAGAGAAAAAGAGCCTCTTATCGAATAGCTTTATCCCCTGAATGTAACAGTTAAGTCTTTCCAGGAAACCAATTGTAATTTACCATGATTAGAAACTTTGTCAACTACTGGGAAGCAGATTGTTAATTAAAAATTAACAAAAGGGACGCGCCCTTGACAAGGAGAATACTTTATGGTATCAGTTTCTGAGAAAGAGTTCTTAGAATTTGGGAAAGAGGGTTAAGGATGGTAGAGTTAAGCACCTTAGAGAAGGGTTTAAATATTCTGTCGCTCTTTGATAAAGACTATCCCGTAATGAGCATTCCAGAGATAGCAGCCCGGTCGAATCTCCCCGAGAGCACAGCCTATAGATATGTTGCCACTCTGAAATCACAAGGGTTAATTGAGGAGGATACAAAGTCAGGATATTACCGACTCGGCCTTAAAATCCTAGAGTTAGCTCAGGTTGCGCGAGAACAGTTGAGCATTATCGATATTGCCCTGCCAGTAATGCAACAACTTCTGAAAAAAACAGAGGAGACTATTGTCTTAACAGCCATTTATGGAGAGAAAGTTATCTGTATCGAGCGGGTTGAAAGTAACCATACGTTGAGACTCTCGTTCGAACAAGGTCGAACGATGTTTATGCATGCAGGAGCATCGGCAAAAGTGATAATGGCCTATCTTGATGAGGCGGAGCAAGACAAGATTATCAAAGAAGCAGGTCTTCCTAAGTTCACTGAGAATACGATCACGGACCCCGAGAGATTAAAAACCGATTTCAAGAACATTCGTAAGAAGGGATTTGCGATAAGCACTGGAGAGTTGGATCCCGGAGCCCGTGCTATCGCTGCGCCCATCTTAGACAAGCATAGAAAGATAATAGCAGGATTGTCCATCGCTGGACCGCTCGACCGTATTAATGGCCCAAAGGTTGATAAGTTCACTCATTTACTAATAGAAGCTGCTAGCGAGATAGCTGAACAGATAGATAAGGCAGGGTGGATACTATGAATATCGGATTAATAAGGGTATTAACTCTGTCAGATCAAAAAGAGATTGATAGGCATGGTTTGATAATTGAGGGTGTTTTTCCTGGACTCAAAGTCATATCCAGATGTATAGAAAACTATCCCAAAGGGCTATACGACAAGACATCCGAGGAAGAGGCAAAGCCGAAGATTATAAGCCTAACAAAGGAGTTAAAGAAAGGTGTTGAAGCGATTATCGTTAGCTGTGCAGCAGATCCTGCCGTAAAGGAGCTCAAAGAGATAGTAAATATCCCAGTCATAGGGGCTGGGGAGAGTTTAGCAGCTGTATCTCGAATACTGGGAAGCTCTGTTGGCGTGATCACCATCACCAATGATGTTCCTGAGGCAGTCAGAAGGGGTTTAGGCAAGCATTACCTAACTTGGAAGAAGGTAGAGGGGGTAGAGTCCACCCTCGACTTAAAG
>JAUVZN010000013.1 GCA_030602545.1 Candidatus Aerophobota bacterium | reverse complement strand
GAAGTCCCTCCGGTAAGAACCATACCCGCGGAGAGCAATTCCCTGTACCCGCTCTTCGTAAGTTCCTTTTCCACAAGCTCAAATATTTCCTCCACACGGGGCTGAATGATTCTAACCAGATCTTTGCTTTCTATGGTGTAGCTTCCCCGCCCCGCTATTTTTTCCACCCTTATTTTCTCTCTTCCTTTCATGCTGGCCGGGGACAGGAAACCATATTTTAGCTTAATCTCCTCCGCCTTCTCTCTGGTAGTATGAAGACCCACGGCAATATCGCCAGTAATGTGGCTTCCTCCTACTGCTATGACCCGGCTGAATCTTAAGCCCTCCCTTAAGAATATGGCTAAGTCAGTAGTTCCTCCGCCTATATCTACCAGGGCTACCCCCAGATCTTCCTCTTCGGGATGTACCGTGGCCATAGCTGAGGCTAAAGACTGAAGAACCACTCCTTCCGATTCATACCCTGCTCGTCTAACACAATTCTCAATATTCCCTCGCCAGGCCGAGGAAGCAGTAACCACATGAACCCCCACTCCCAGATGAGCCCCCTTCATACCGATGGGTTGTTTCACCAGATTCTGCCCGTCAATAGTGAACTGCTGGGGTAGAACATGGATAATTTCCCTGTCAGGGGGAAGGATGAGCTGGGAAGCTTCCTTCATCACTGCCTCCATATCTTTAGCTGTTATGGTTCGACCCTCTCCGGTAATTTTCACAAAGCCACGGTTATCCTGAGCTAGAATGTGATCTCCAGCGATGCTTACCCACACCCCCTTCGCTTTCAAACCAGCGTCGAGTTCGGCCGATGTCATGGCCTCTTTGACCACCTGTGAGGTAGCTTCGATATCGGTAACCACACCCTTACTGACACCTCGGGAAGAACACTTTCCCACACCAAGGATCTTGAGGTGCCCCTCCTCACTCAGTCGAGCCATCAGAGCGCATATTTTCGTGGTTCCGATATCCAGTCCCACAACCAAATTATCCTTCAATCTAGACCCTCAATGACCCTATTCATAACCTACCACAACTTGCCTGTCAAAGCGAAGATCCAGGTACTTGACTCTTCTGTCCACTCTTTTGGCATCTTGTAGAATGAGAGGAAGGTAGGAAAGATAACCTAAATGATGATTCTCTCCCAGATAAACCCTGGGGCCTTTCTCTAAATAACCCACCATGGAGTTTTCATTGATAATATCAATCCGGGATAGAGGCAGTCCCGATTTTTGAAAACTAGCAAGAATCTTAACTCCCATTTCAATTATCTGCGCTTTATCAGGCGAGACACCGGATCCCGTGATCAAAGGTAGATGCTGTTTCTCGACAGCTTCTCCTATAACTACTCCCTCCTCATCGATCTCCCAGAAACGAGATCCCTTTCGCAAATAGGCGAAGGGCGATCTTTCCTCAATTAGGATGAGGAGAGTAGAAGGAAAAACTCTTCTTATCTCTGCTTTTTTGATCTTCGATGCTAGAGTTATTCTCTCAGAGACATCTTTGAGATTTACCCGGAAGATGGAGCTTTGTCTCGGAACAGCAGCCCACTTCAGTATGAGGTCTTTGGATAATCTCTCTTCACCTTTGACCTCAACCCTGGTAATGCAAAAGTAAGGAATGGTCGAAACGAACCATGCGATGACTACTCCCACACTAGTTAGAAGAATTAGTAAGGTGAGATATTTTATTCCTCGTCGGTCTTTTCTTCGGTGAGATATCAAAACCTTTCTTTTGGCCAACCTCATCCTGATTATTTCTTTGTTCTTCTAAAGGCCGACTTGACTATTTTATCCACCAATTCAGGGAAGCTTAATCCCTCGGCATGGGCTGCCATAGGCAAGAGGCTCTTCTCCGTCAAACCCGGTATGGTGTTGACCTCCAAAATATGAGGTGCTCCTCCCCTAAGTATCATATCTACACGGGCGAAGTCGCGACACCCCAGGGACTCATAGGCTCTGAGAGCTGCTTCTTTTACCCTGACAGATTCCCGATGGCTGATAGGTGCAGGAACAATATATTCACAAAATCCTTTGGTATATTTGGCCTGGTAGTCAAAAAGCTCACTCTTGGGTATGATCTGTATAATGGGCAAAGATCTGGGCTCTGGATCATCTATTATCCCTACAGTAATTTCCCTGCCCTCAATATATTCTTCTAATAGGGCAAAGGCTCTATCGTACTCAAAAGCTCTCTCTAAGGCTCTTTCCAGCTCTAATCCATTCCGATCCCTGAGCAAACTCACTCCTAAAGTGGACCCGGCTCGGGCTGGTTTGACTACCAGGGGAAAAGAAAGATGGCAATTTAACGGGTGCTTTTCATTTGGGGTGACCCCTTGAAAGTGTGGTAGAGATAGATTTTGAGATGAGAATATTCTTTTGGAACTTATTTTATCCATGGCTAGAGCACTGGCCAGTACTCCCGAACCGGTGTAGGGAATCCCGACTAACTCTAACCATCCCTGGATAGTGCCATCCTCTCCATAAGAGCCATGGAGAGCAATGAAAACCACATCGGGCTCCTCTTTAGCTAGCTGGCGAAAGAAATTACCATTCGCAGTATCCAGACTGAAGACAGTATAGTCTGCTTCCTTCAATCCTTGCTCTACAGCCTCTCCACTCTTTAGAGAAACCTCTCTCTCTGGAGAAATCCCTCCTTTGAGGACACATACTTTGGTTTGCAATTTAAATAATCTCCAATTCGGGCTCCAGGGTAATGCCAGAGCTCGCCTTAACCCTTTCTCTTACCATATCTATGAGTCTTATTGTGTCCCTGGCTGTAGCATTTCCCTTGTTAATGATAAAATTTGCATGTTGTATGGAAACCTGAGCATCTCCTACTCTCATCCCTGAGCACCCTGCTCTTTGAATAAGTAGGCCAGCAGAAGAAGAAGCCGGGTTTTTGAATACGCAGCCAGCCGAAGGAAGGGAAATAGGTTGAGTCATCATTTTTTTGTCTCTGGCTTCCCGGAGGCGAGAAAGAACGTCTTCCTTTTTTCCAGGACAGAGAGCTAATTTCACTTCTGTTATTGTCCAGTCTCTCTTCCTCAGAAAAATACTTGTTCGATAGCCAAATAGAATATCCTTTTTGGGGATAGTGAAATCGCCATTATTGTTGTCCAGTGCCCTCACCGATATCACCCTTTGTCCAAGATCTTGTCCAAAGGCACTAGCATTTCTGGTTATGGCTCCCCCCACGGTTCCAGGAATCCCCGCCAGCAGCTCCAGACCCCGGAGTCCCTTCTCAGCCACGAAATCAATAAGGGTGGATAGATCCAGTCCTGCACCCACCGTGATCTCTTCTCCCTCGTTCTCTATTCTGGTAAAGGAGGTCCCTAGCTTAACCACCACTCCCTTAAATCCTTCGTCCCTTATTAACAGCTTGCTCCCGTTACCTATCACCAGGAAGGAAACCCTCCTCTCCCTGCAAAAAGAAATAACTGTCTTAAGATCTTCCAGACCCTCGGGAACCACGAAAAGATCAGCCTGCCCCCCTATTCTTAGAGAAGTCAGCTCTTTCATAGATTGGTGGGCAACTACTCTGCCTCTGATTTTCAGCCTCTCTATCTCTTTGATCTGCATAATCTCATGTCTCCTTTTATTAGCGATCCTGTCCAGGGTAGTTTTATAATTCTATTTTAACCCCCACAAAAAGTCAAGCAAACGATTGTCGAGACTTCGGGAAAAGCTGTATGAAATTTTGGGGAAACTCCAAATAGAAGAAGATTGCCAATATTAGCTTAGATAGAATAGGGAGGGATCAAAAAACAATCTCGGCGATGTAGAGTAAAACAAAGGATGGACATACGACATACAAGGTATGCACACAGGGGAATGAGTATCTCAGCTATCGCCAGAAGGGCACGAAGATCCAGGAAAACAATAAGAAAATACCTCTACTATAACTTTTAAGCTCCCTTTTCTTCTTCTCTTTCTTTGGGGCGAGGACCATATTTTAGCATATAAAATACAAAGATAGCACCTATTATTGTAGCAATCCACACTGGAGCAAATCTTTCTAGAATCCCAAGCCATACCAGGTGAAAACCAAAGAAAAAGATAAGACCCCAGAATAATCTATTTCCCCAGGTCATAGTTTATTCGTCCTTTCATTTTGGTTTTTATCCTTTGATCGCTCCAAAGGATAATCCCCGGACTATAAATCTTTGCATAAACCAGCCAGCAATCAATGTTGGCAGGATAGCAAAAATAACTCCTACAGCCATAGGTCCCCATTGAACTACTACAGAGCCCCAGTGGGATATGAGCCCAAAGGAAACTGTCCTGGCTACTGTCCTAGTAAATATATAACCGAAGAAGAACTCATTCCATGCGAATATAAGACAAAATACAGCTGTAATTGCTGCTCCCGGTACAATTAATGGAAATATGATCTTCCTGAATATGGATAATCTGCCGTAACCATCCACCATAGCAGCATGTTCGAGCTCCTCCGGGATTTCTCTAAAAAATCCATATAACAAAAAGGTGGCAAAGGACATATTAAAGTACAAATATAGTAGAATTAGCCCCAGGTGTGTATCCAGGAGTCCCAAATCTCTAAAAAGGAAAAAGAAAGGTATTGCCGCTACCACGGGAGGGAACATCCTCGTTGTAAGAGTAAAGAAAAGTAGATGTCCTTCCCCGGTATTAAATCGGGCAAAACTATAGCCGGCAGGAAGTGAGACAGCCATCACGAAAATTGTGCTGATAACGCTCACGATAGCACTATTTTTCATCTCTTTTAAAAGCGGCATCTTCCAAAATTCATACACGTAGTTTTCAAGGGTGGGGACAAAAAGTAGCCTTGTGGGTACCATAATATCAGTTCTTCCCTTGAACGAGGTCACAAATATCCATGCTATCGGGAAAATAAATACAAACAGGATAATGGCTACCCCTATCCAAAAGATCACCCGTCTCACTTTTTCTCACCTCCTAATCTATCTTGCTGCTCCCAGGGCCTTTATCAACTGTCGGAACAAAACTGCACCGATAATAATGGTCATAAGAAGAGCAATAAGTGCCAGGGTTGTTCCTTCCCCTATGTCAAAGCGTATGAATGCAATTCTGTAAATATACCAATCTAGCACTTCTGTCCCCGCACCACCCTGTGTGGTTCCAAAGAGTGGGTCGGATAACCGTATCAACCACATTACCCGCAGCAAGATGACAATCATCATAAATGGCTTTAACATGGGTAGAGTTAGCTTCTTGAAAGTAAACCAGGGGGAAGCCCCGTCAACTCTTGCCGCTTCAAATGCATCCTTGGGTAAACCTCTCAAGGCTGCAAGGAAAACGAAAATAGAGAAAGGGAGCCACTTCCAGATCTCCATAAACATGATGGTATATAACGCAACCCCCGACTCTGAAAGGAACGCAACCTGAGAAAATCCAATCCAACTCAACATTACATTTACTATACCAAATTGGGGTTCAAGAAAGTACTTCCACATTAACGACATAGCAAGTGGTGATACCATGAGAGGTAAAAGACAAAGCCCTCTTACAATGTTTTGCCCTCTAAATTCCCGGTTCAGAAAAAGTGCAATTCCCAGGCCAAGAGTTATTTCAATGCCCACACACACAACTACCGTGGAAGCTGAACGACCAACAGAATTCCAGAACAGCCGGTTGTGCAGTATCTTTCGATAGTTGTCCAGTCCGAGAAACTCAGGGGGTCGTATTAAGATCGCCTCGTGAAAAGACATATACAAGCAGTAAAAGAGCGGATAGAATGCAAATACTCCCAGTACCACTAAGAGTGGGATTACAAGAAACCATTTAATGTATTTCTCACTGGTGAGGACTTGCCAAGCAGGTCTTCTTTCCCGAAATTCTCCAGGTAATCTTTCTATCCTCGCTTCATCTCCCTGGTTCAGCATCCAAATTACTCCTGCATCATAACTTTCTATCAATTATTTGTTTAGTGCTGCTTATCCCTTTCCAATCCTTGCTTAGAAATAGAGGGGATCCCGGAGATAATGATGCCTTACTCCAGGGATCCCCCGCTGTTCTGGCTGCTTACTTTAAGACTGGCAGTTGCCCAAATTTTGTTTGCAGCTCGGTGAATGTTTTCACCCACTCATCCACACCTTCTTGTGGTGTCAACGCACCTCTAGCAACATCGTGACACAACTCCGTCATGAAATCGTAAATTTTGCCGAATGCAGCACTATTGAAGTGGAGATAGTTGTTCACAAAAGGATACTGATAGTCCCAGGTCTCAAGCATGGTCGGTATCCACCCAAGTTTCTCATGCAACTCTGGTTTCCTATACATAGGCTCCTCAACAACATCCCTTCGTGAAGGTATGAATCCCGCCTCAATCCAGGCCTTGTGGACCTCATAGGACCCCATCCACTTAGCTAGCCAGTAAGCTCCTTCGGGATTTTTGCCATCTCGGGCCACAGCAAAATGGAAGTTGCCACAATAAGGTTGGGTCATCGGAGTTGGGGCCCCGCCAATCCTGGCTCCCGGGCCAACATC
This sequence comes from Candidatus Aerophobota bacterium, assembly GCA_030602545.1. GTDB lineage: Bacteria > Aerophobota > Aerophobia > Aerophobales > AE-B3A > SOJT01. The sequence goes on along the minus strand of JAUVZN010000013.1, from coordinate 13,050 downwards.
CGGTCCCCAGGCACTCATCCAGGGATAACAACTATCGTACAAAGCAGGAGCAATGATGATGTTTCCAGCGGAAAACTGTGCCATAACGAAATCCCAGAAAGCATTCAAGCTCCCGGGAGAGGCAAACTGAAGCAGGTCTACATACGTTTCGAAAGTCGCCTTCAATAACGTTTTATCCTGCTCGCTTATTCTAAACCCTAAAGGTTTACCGTTCTCGTCCCTTACTATCTTAGCCCAATGTCCGCCCATACCCCATAGGATCGCACCTATCTGATCTTGAACGTGAGGGAATCTCCCGGCCATAAGAGCCAAACCGTAAAGATCATGCGTAAGCACCTCTCCTTTTAACTTGTCACCTTTTTTCCTGGTAAAAAACTCAGCCTGATCACGCAACTGATCCCAGATTTTAGCTGGTGCCAGCTCATACCCATATCTTCTCCTGAAGTTTGCCCTCTCTCTGGGATGCTCAAATACGTCAGCCCGGTGCATATTCATCAGCGTATAGCACTCGTATGGCCATCCATAAATTACTCCCTCGCGGGTGGAGGCCATGCGTCGCAGACCTGCATCAAGATAGACCAGATCTCTTCTTACTGCCTCTACTCCCTCAGGCTCATATTTTTCAGCCAATTCCTCCAGAGAAAAAAGATAGGGAGCCCACTCATTTGTCCAGGAGGCTTCCACAATAACAATGTCGTATGCTCCGGTTCCTCCCACCAGCTCTATGTTTTCCTTGCCATACATAACGGCAAACAGCATAACCTCGGTATTAACGGGAATTCCGGTTTTTTCTTCAAACTGTTTGACGAATGGTATGAGAGTATCCTCTTCACCCCCTGCTTCAAGAGGCAAAGTGAGCGGTGTTTTGTTTTCTATCTCTGGAATATCATCCAGGTTAAATGCTTTCTGAGCACTGAAAACTTGACCTGTGGTCAAGACAAGCAAAGCCCCCATCACTACAGCTAGCGCTACAACCGCGCTTTTTTTCATGGGTTACTCCTTTCTTTTACTCCTAGTTGGTCTTTTGACACGGCTTAATTTTCTGTGGCCCACTTAGCCTTTCACCTCCCTCCGGGCCTCTTATTTTCATCTCTTATCCTTTTGCTATGCTGCCGACTAATACTTGATAGTATACATTCTTCTCTGCTAAGTCAAGCTCTCATTCTTCGACGAGAAGCACCGCCAATCTACTTCAGAGAGATTTGAACCATGCCCCAAGAATCTATTGCTTCGCTAACGCTCTCTATTTATGAGCTCTGAACCCATTCTATCTGCAGTAATGAGTGCCTCATAGAGCATCTCGCTGGTAACAGGAAATGGCTCATTGTGAAGCCATTCAATCTTGCTGCGCGAATCCTCAATTGCCTTCATCAGCAACTCCCGGGATGCATCTTTCAAGCCGATATCAGCCAGCCTCACTGGCAAACCCACCGAATAGCAAAATCTAAATACCTTGTCCATTACTTCCTTCGGGTGCTCTTCCAGAACAATATGGGCAAGGGTAGAGAAACCAACAATTTCCCCGTGAAGATATTGTTGAGTCTCCTTCAAGCCAGTAAATCCAATCAAATATCCGTGCGCTAGGGAAAGCCCGCAGTTCTCAAAAGAGACACTACTTGCATAAACGCAAGCTTCCACTACCTTCTCCAAAACCTCGTCCACCACCCCTTGCTCGGCGGATTTCTTTGCCTCCACCCCATACTCTAATACAGTATCAGTACACCATCGAGCCAGGTAAAAAGCTGACTCACCGGCACTGCCTCCGTGAAAATTTATGATAGATGATTTTCGACAGGCCTCAGCCTCAAACTTTGTGCATATAGCATCTCCCATTCCAGCAACAAGGAATCTCACCGGGGCTTTGGCTATTATGTCTGTACTTACCAGAACCAAATCCGGATTTTTTGGGCGAATAATGAGCTTTTCAAAGGCATGCTCATCCGTGTATATCGGAGCCTGGGCACTACACGCCGCATCTGTAGCGGCAATAGTAGGAACTAGGGCCAGCGGTGTTTCCAGATAAAAGGAGACCACTTTTGCTGCATCTAGCGCCTTTCCTCCCCCCACCCCAATTACAACATTGACCTTATTTTCCCTCCCAATATTCACCAGTCGGTCAATTTCAGTCCTTGTGCTCTCTCCCCGGAATCGTTCTACTACATATTCTACCTTGTGGGCCCGAAAGCTCTCCCCAATCGCCTCCTGTGAGACAGATAAAGCTGTGCGCCCTCCCGTCACCAGAGCTTTGTTTCCCAATACGGAGGTATACTTTCCGATCTCCTTGACAGCTCCGACTCCTTGTATGTATTTAGACGGATTACCAGTAATCAAGCTCATCTGTGCCATTTTAAAACTCCTCGGCCAGTCCTCACACATCTTCGTAGCGGTAAATAATCTTCCCATGGGGCAACACAAAACTGAGTATCCCGTAATAACCAGCAATAACTCTCTTGACTTCCAGAATGTAGGTAGGATCTATCTCTGATCTTTCATAGTCTACTGAGCCCTTACCTTTGTAGAACATACCCTCTTTGGCTGTCATTTCACCTTCCGTAAGGACCAGTTGTCTCAGAGGGGGCTCATCTTCTGCAGCACCAGGGATCACTTTCACCGAGAATATAGGGCCGAAAGGTAGCTCTTCTAGTTTCGCTGGTACCTCACGAATACAAAGACACTTCATTATCTTGGTACGTACTCTTTCTACTTCCCCCCTTACCTGTTCCTTTTCAAAATGCAAGGAAATATTAGCTATCTTTTTGCAATACCCCCAAATTTCTCGCCCTCCACAAAGAGGAATTTCTGAGTTTACATACAAAAACGGTTCATAAACACCCACATAGTCCTTATACCTTGCCTGCACATAAATTGCCGCCTCCTGGCCACTACCCTGATTGGTGAAAGGTTCATCAGAAATCCAGGTAATCACCTTATTACCATTAGGCTCCAAAGGATAGGGAAGAAGTTTTTCCACATTGGAAATATCCGTCTCGTAAACAACCAACTGCACCTGAAAATCTATCCAATACAGAGGTGGAGAAGGATAAAGAGGTGAAATGACTGGATTACTATACCCCCATTCCTTAACTTTTAGCATGGCAAAGCCTCCTTTTTTTCTTAAGATTCTTGTTCAGGGCTACTTTTACCCCAAGTAACTGCCCGGATATTTATCCGTTTCTGCTCAGTTTCTCGATCAAAGCGTTTTCTGTTTCTTTATCAAAAATGTGGATATCCTCGGGTTTAAACTCCAGCCAGATTATCTGTCCTACCCGAGCTTCCATCTCACGGGAGGTAACGATCTTAAGCTCAACATCATCCAGTTTGGCCGTTAAGATCTTACTTTCTCCCAGAGGTTCTATAACCTCAATAAGGGAAGGGACGAGTTTATCTCCTTTTTTATTGGGAGAAACTATAACTTTCTGGGGCCTGATACCAACAGTAACCTCACCGCCAACATATTTCTCCTCAACCTCCCCGCTGAGCTGGAAAGTAGCCTCTCCTTCTCCACCAGCTATGGAAACTTGCTGAGGTTTCTCAATCTTCCCTTCAAGAAAGTTCATGGCTGGCTCACCCAGAAAACCTGCCACAAACTTATTTGCAGGGTGATTCCAGAGCTCATCCACTGTCCCAATTTGCTGAATAATACCCAGATTCATAACAATTATCCTATCGGCAAGAGAGATAGCTTCTTCCTGATCGTGAGTAACATAAATTGTAGTGCTTCCAAGCTCATCATGAATCCTTCTAATTCTTGCCCTGAGCACAACACGCACACGCTGGTCCATATGAGAGAGAGGCTCATCAAGGAGGAACACATTTGGATCTCTAACCAGGGCTCGAGCTAATGATACCCTTTGTTGCTGGCCGCCACTTAAATGGGCCGGTTTTCTCCTCAAAACATCGGTTAAATTAAGCATGTCGGCAATTTGTTTAACTTTTTTATCTACCTCGGATTTTTTTAATCCCCCTGCCTTTAAGGGAAAAGCAATATTCTCATAAATAGTTAAGGGAGCATAAAGTGCATAGGTCTCAAAAGCAAGAGCAATATTTCTCTCGCGAGGACCTAAATGATTAACCAGCTTACCGTCAAATAAAAGCTCACCTCTGGTAATCTCCTCTAATCCTGCAATCATTCGCAAGGTGGATGATTTTCCACACCCTGAAGGGCCAAGAATTGCCACGAACCCGCCATCCTCACAGTAAAAATTAGCGTCTTTGACTGCCTCTATGCCCCCTTCATAAATTTTCCACATGTGTTTAGCATCAACTCTACTCATTTGTCATCACCTTACTTTTTGGATACATCCACAGTTTTCTTGAAAAAGTGGAGATGCTTCTGCTCAAAGTCAATCCAGACTTTTTCCGACATACGCCAGTTAACCCTCTCTTCCGTTCTTGCTATGAGAAATGTATCCTTTAATTCAAAGCCAACTATGCTGCTATCAGTTTTATGTTCAACTGCATACACAGGTAGCTGGAAAGAGTTATCGGATAACTTTTCTTTGGACACTTTAACATAAATAGGCCTTATTCCAATGCGGATCCTGCGTCTGCCATCCTCCTCCCAGGCTGCCTTTTCCGTTGAGCTAACTAAAGCTTGATCAATCTGAATAGAAAAGTCTTCTTCAACCTTAAAGAAAGATTTTCCATCTTTTTTGATAACTTCACCATCTATCAAATTTATGGGAGGGTCTCCTATAAGCCTTCCCACAAAATCACTGGAAGGATAAAGATAAACCTCCTCAGGTGTACCAACTTGCTCAATTATACCCTCTCTTAGAATCAGGATGCGGTCAGAGAGTGCCAGAGCCTCCTTATAGTCATGGGTTACATAAATAATAGTAATTCCCAGCTTATCGGAAAGTCTTTTGAGTGTTGTCCTTGCTGATACCTTCAACTTAGCATCAAGGTGAGCTATGGGCTCATCAAGAAGATAAACCTGTGGTCTTCGAATCATGGCTCTGGCAAGTGAGACTCTTTGTCTTTGACCTCCACTTAAGTGCTGGGGTCTTCTGTCCAGAAGTTCCCCAATTCCCAAAAGATTGGCCATCTCCTCAACTCTTTTTCTTTCCTCTTTGGGGGACAGTTTTTCTTTCCTGGTAGGAGCTCTAAGAGGAAAAGCTATATTTTCATATACGGAAAAATGAGGATAAAGACTGTATTTCTCAAAAGCCATAGCTACATCTCTTGCCTGAGGGGAAAGATCGTTAACAAGAGAGCTACCAATATATATATCACCTGAATCAGGCTTTTTTATTCCTGCTATCAGCTCAAGAGTCGTGGTCTTGCCAGCACCTGAGGGACCTAAGATACTGAAAAACTCCCCATCCTTGCAACTAAAGCTAACATTATTAACTGCTATTAGGCTTCCATACTTTTTTGTTAAATTTTCAACTTTCACCTTTGCCATGACTTTTATGCTCCTTTTCCTCCTTCTTTTCCTTTAGGGCGCGGCCCATATTTTAGCATCACGAACAAGGCAAAAAATCCCAATACTACTCCAACCCACAGAGAAACAAATTTTTCCAGAACTCCGAGCCAGAGAAAAATAAAGCCGAAAAGAAGTACAATTCCCCAAAAGAGCCTATCTCCCCATGCCATTGCTAATCACCTTTCATTCTACTGTTTTGTCTTTTGCAAGTACGCCACCGCTGTCCAGAAGACCGATTCCAACAGACACACCGTTATGCTTCAAAAATAAGAAGTTTGTCTTATTATCCCTTAACAGCTCCAAAGGTTAACCCCCGGATTATGAATCTTTGCATGAACCAGGCAGCAGCTAAGGTTGGCAAAATGGCAAGACCCATCAGTGCAGCCATGGGTCCCCACTGGATCTCTATGGAGCCCCAGAACACTGCTAGTCCTACGGCAACTGTTCTGGCGACTCTGCGGGTAAACAGGAAGGCAAACAGGAACTCATTCCAGGCCCACACAAGACAAAATACCGTTGTAATTGCGGCTCCTGGTTTGATTAATGGAAATATGACCTTGCGAAAGATACTTAACCGCCCGTATCCATCCACCATAGCAGCATGTTCGAGCTCCTCCGGGATCTCTCTAAAAAATCCATATAACAAAAAGGTGGCAAAGGACATATTGAAATATATATACAGTAGAATGAGCCCAAGGTGTGTATCCAGGAGTCCCCAATCTCTAAAAAGAAAAAAGAAAGGTATCGCCGCTACCACCGGGGGGAACATTCTTGTTGAAATGGTGATAAAAAGTAGATGTCCGCCACCCGTGTTGAATCGGGCAAAGCTGTAGGCAGCAGGTAGTGATACACCCATCACCAGAGCTGTGCTGGCGAGGGTTATGATCAAAGCATTCCTGAATTCCAGCAGAGACGGCCTAACGGTAACTATATACTTGTAGTTGTAAAGAGTAGGGAGAAAAGCCAGTTTTTCAGGCCTGAAAATATCCTCAGGTGACTTTAACGAAGTCACATATACCCATGCTATTGGCAGAATGAATGCACATAGAACAATGACTACCGCTATCCAAAACATCACCCGTCTCATTTTTTTCTCCTCCTGATCTATCTTGCTGTTCCCAGGGCCTTTATCAACTGCCGGTACAGGATGGCACAGAGAACAATGGTCACATACAGAGAAAATATTGCCAGTGCCGATCCTTTCCCCACATCAAAGAAAACGAATGCAATTCTGTAAATAAACCAATCTAGCATCTCCGTACCTACACCGCCTCGCGTAGTTCCATAGAGTGGGTCAAATATCCTTATCAACCACATGGTCCGGAGTAAGACGATGATGATTATGAGTGGCATTAACATTCGCAAGGTTAATCTGCGAAAGGTAAACCAACGGGAAGCCCCGTCAACTCTTGCCGCTTCAAGTGCATCTTTAGGCAGTCCTCTCAAGCCCGCAAGGAGAACAAATATAGAGAAAGGGGTCCATTGCCAGATGGAAATAAACATGATGCTATATATTGCAATTTTTGGATTTGAAATCCACTCAACCGCCCCAAGCCTAAGCCACACCAAAACTTGATTTACTATACCGAATTGAACGTGAAGCATGTAATTCCACATTAATGACATGGCAAGTGGTGATATTAGAAGAGGCAAAAGACAAACTCCCCGTATAGTGTTTTGTCCCCTAAATTCCCGGTTAAACAAAAGCGCAATCCCCATGCCAAGACTTAGTTCAACAGCTATACACACAACTAATACATAAAACGTACGGCCAACAGCCTGCCAGAACACGGCATCGTGCAGTACGGTTCGATAGTTTTCTACTCCAATATATAGAGGGGGCGCTCGCAAAACATACTCGTGAAAAGACATATACAAGCAGTAAAACAGTGGATAGAACATGAATGCTGACAGCACCGCCAAAAGCGGGACTATAAGAAACCATTTAATATACGCATCAGCGCTGAGGACTTGCCAAACTGTTTTTCTTGTTTCCAGAGACTTTACAACCGCCCTCTCTGTCATAGCTTTATCTCCTTACCTCCTCATCATGACGTGTTCTGCTGCTTCCCATTTCGCTGTTTCTTCATCTGTCTTCCCAAACTATCACCTCTATTACTTTTGTTTAGATGCTACCTTTTCCCTGAGTAACCTTTGGTTTGAAACAGAGGAGAGATACCCCCGGAGATATTATATTTTACTCCAGGGGTACCCCTAGCCTATTCCTCGCTACAGGACTGGCAGTTTCCCATGTTTTGTCTGTAAATCGGTGAAGACCTTCACCCACTCCTCCACACTTTCTTTTGGTGTCCTTTGTTGAATCGCATTTTCATGACATATAATGGTCATCATCTCATAAAGTTTACCGAATGCAGCACTGTTGAAGTGTAGGTAGTCGTCCACATCCTCCAACTGCTCATCCCATGTATCAAGTGAAGCACGTGCCCATCCAAATTGGCGATGCCACTTAGGATCCGTATATTGAGACTCCTCCAGAACGTCCCTTCGTACAGAGACCCATCCCCCTTCAGCCATTTCCTTTTGATTTTGATAGGAACCAATGTACTTCAGGAGCCAGTAAGCTGCCTCGGGATTTTTGCTATCTCGGCTGGGAGAGAAATGGAAGGCACCGGTGTATGGTCTGTTACCCGGAACCAGAGCCGAAGCGGCTTTGGCACCGGGGATTTCATCTTCCACTGAGGAAGCCCAGTTCCATAAGGAGTTGTATATGTGAGGTATGATGATGGCATTTCCAGCCGCAAACTGTGCTGTGGCGAAATCCCAGTAACCGGACAAAGTCCCAGGGGGGGCAAAGGCAAGGTTCCTTACATAGTCCTCGAAAGCCCACTGGAGTATTCTTTTATCCTTTTCGGTTACTTTGAAGCCTATGAGTTTACCTGCCTCGTCCCTGACCGGCGAAGCCCAATGTCCACCTCTGCTCCACACCCTTGCACCCACCTCATCCTGAACATGAGGGTATCTACCGGCCATCATACTTAAACCATAGACATTCTTCTCAAGAACCTCACCCTTTAACTTCTCGCCTTTTTTCCTGGTAAGAAACTCACCCTGATCGCGCAGCTGCTCCCAGGTTTGAGCTGGAGCCAGCTCGTATCCGTATCTTTTCCTGAAGTTTGCCTTCTCCGCGGGGTGGTTGAACACATCCTCACGATAGATGTATATCAGAGTATAGGTGTAGTAGGGAATTCCCATGAGTTTCCCGTCCACGGTGGAACACATGCGGAGTAGGCCTGGATCGTGACCTGCCAAATATCTTTCCAGACCTTCCACTCCTTCGGGGTCATACTCTTTAGCCAGATCCTGCATGGGGTAAAGGTAATCCTCCCACTCATTTGACCAGGAAGTCTCAGTAACAACAATATCGTATGCTCCAGTTTTTGCTATGAGCTCCACGATTACCTTGGAATATAAGGAGGCAAATACCATCGACTCCGAAGTAACCTTGACCCCGGTGTGTTCTGCAAACTTTTGAAGATACGGGATTATCAAGTCCGCTGAACCCCCTGCCTCCAAAGTCACATGGATTGGTCTCTTATTCTTTATCTCGGGGACATCAGCTAAACTGAATTTCTTTTCGGCACCAAGAGCCTGACCCCCCACTAGGACAACCAGAGCTATGACGACTAGGGCCCACTCTAGACGTTTAATACTTATTTTTCCCATCAGTATTCCTCCTCTTTTAAATACTCTATTCTCTTTCTGAGAAGAGTCTTTCTTTCCCCCAGAGTCAGGGCAGCCTTTCCTCTCTCACCTCCTTCAGGCCTTACTCCTGACTTTTTCCTGTTTAAGTTTTGATACCCGCAGCAGTATTACCTTTTAAAATTACCAGCACTTACACCTTTTTTTCTAATCACCCACCTGCCACAGGTAAAATCAGAGAAAGCTTATCCTTATCTTTTAACCTCTGATCATATTTTACCATTTCTGCATTAGCCATTACTATTACCCTGAACCCTTTCTCGGCATCACCAATCAATCTTTTCAAGTCCTCACCGTAAATTGAGGTCAGTTTTTCCAGCAAGGACTCTATGGTGGAGCCTTCTTCAAGCTCTACCTCCAGCTCATCCTCTATTCTTGGAAGTCTCAAGTTTACCTTTACTTCCATTTATAGCCTCAATTATTTCTTATATTTAGCCTGCCTCTCAAGCTCCTCAGCTACCCAGAAAAGGTCAAGCTCAGCAAGCCTTCCCTTGGTGGGAACACCATCCTTGTTCCATCCCACCATCTCATAGTAAAGATCTATTGCCTCTCGCAATTTATCCTTATCCACCTTTTGTCCCTTACGGGGTCCTGTAAGAATTCCTTCGAACATTCTCTCAGGCAGCCAGTCATCCTCTTTGGTAAATCCTTCCCTCACATTAAAGGCTCTAAACATAGCTACCTTTCGCTCTCCTAATTTTAAAAGCTCCCATAAACTCATCTCCCATCCAGTGATAGCTCTAACCAGATCTACTAATTCTTTGAAGGTAAAGTAACGGCAAGGGGCAAAGGCGAAAAGACATAAGGTTAAGGTATCCACCATGCCAAAAACATTCTGGAAATAAAAGAACCTTCTTACCTTTCTATGGTCTATACTGCTAAGCTCAAGAGGCTCAAGAATACCCAGAGGTTCTACCCTATCTGAGAAGAAGGAATCTGCTCCAGGAGTAAAAGCACCATCATGCTCTGCCTGGACATGGTCTGCTCCCATGGGAGAGAGAGCATACATTAGAGTAAGATGTCCCTTAACGCGTGCATCATGAGCGGGAACCTCCTCCCCTTTAACATGAAGGGCAAACTTTTCTGTCCCCTTGCCCAATTTCTCTGCTGCTCTTTTTACCCCTTCTGCCAGAATATCGCCAATTCCCTCCCTCTTGGCAATCATCTCCACCATCTTTACCATGGCATCGGCATTACCAAATCTTAAATCTATTCCCTTGGTATCCCCTTTGGTAATAATCCCATTCTCATAGGCCTCCATAGCAAAAGCAATACTTGCACCGGTGGAGATGGTATCAAGGCCGTATTTGTTGCAAAGCTCATTAGCCTTGCAAACTGCAACAAAATCATCAACACCACAGTCTGAACCTAACATACCTATGGTTTCATACTCCGGTCCCCCGTAAGCAGGATCAACCTGGTAAGGCTCATCAGCTTTAACCACCCTTTTGCATCTTACCGAACAGGCATAGCAGGCCTCCCTTTTAACCAGGACAGTATCTTTCATTCTTTCCCCGGAAATACTCTCCGCCTTCTCGAAATACCCTGTTTGGAAATTAAGGGTGGGAAGCTGGCCATCTTCATTTTGACCCATAACATACTGGGCAGTTCCAAGATCGTGCAAACCCCTATTATCAGGGCTTTCTTTCATAAAGTTGCTGGAGAAGTGTCTTGCTATGGAAAGAACGGTTTCTCTATCCTTCATCTCCAGCTTCCTGTGGCCTCTAACTGCTATGGCTTTAAGGTTCTTGGACCCCATAACCGCTCCAGCCCCCAACCTCCCCCAGGCATGTTTCAAATTGTTAAGTACACAGGCGTACCTTACAAGATTTTCTCCTGCCTGACCTATACCGGCAACAATAATTCGCTCATCACCAAGTTCGGTGCGAATAGTATCCTGTGCCTCACCGGTAGTTTTGCCCCAGATGTGGGAAGCATCTTTTATCTCAACCTCACCATCGTGTATCCAGAGGTACACCGGCTCCTCCGATTTTCCCCTGACAATGATGGCATCAAAACCAGCAAACTTAAGTTCTGGTCCAAAGTAGCCTGCTGCCTGGGTATCTGCTATAGCACCTGTCAGGGGAGATTTGAATACTATGCCAGAGCGAGCAAATCCTGGAACAGGAGCACCGCTCACCACACTCCCGGCAAAGACCATGATGTTATCAGGACTGAAGGGATCAACTCCAGGAGACATTTCCTTTAAAAGATAGTAGGCTCCAAGAGGGGATCCTCCCCCATAGGTTCGGTAAAAAAACTCGTCCGGCTCCTCAACTGTTATTTGTCCTTTAGATAAATCAACCCGTAGAATTTTTCCGTTGTACCCAAATGGCATTTTCTCCTCCTTTTCTTCAAGAAGTCTCTGATGACACGGTAATTTTTAAACTCTCTTTATCATCAAGAATATAACCTTTATCAGGAGCCTGCATAATCTCATTTAATCTTTTTAAGGGAAGCTTGTGGGTTATAAGCTTTTCATAGGGAAATTGTCTTTTTTCCAGGATGGGAAGTCCCCTTACAAATCCCTCTACTTCTCCTCCCCAGGAGCCCTGGAGACTTACATTTTTGTTGCAGATATGGGTAAAGGGATTAAGGGAAACCTCACCTACATCGGTGAAATGTCCCACCTCAACAAAAGTGCCACTTCTTCTTAGCATATCAAGTCCTTCTCTTACTGCCTGGGGTGCTCCTGCACACTCAAAGACTACGTCTGCACCTATTCCCTTGATGGTCTTATCCTTTACCATCTGGATTCTTTCCTCAGGGTCTTTAACCTCAGCTATATTTATGGTGATATCTGCTCCAAACTCTTTTGCCATTTTAATTCTAAAAGGTGTGGGCCCACCAATATGGATGATCTTAGCTGCTCCAGCCAGTTTAGCACATACCTGGCAGCTAAGTCCAACTGCCCCAGAACCCTGAATTACCACGGTATCACCTAACTGGATGTTGCTTCTGGAAACAGCATGCAGAGCCACCGAGATGGGTTCAAGAAGAACACCAACTTCCAGGGGAAGATCTGTTTTTAAAATAGCTGTTCTTGGATGATGCAGGTATACATACCCTGCATACCCTCCGGTAAAGTGGTATTCTTTGTTTCCGTCAGAGAAAAATCCATAGGCAAAACCTTCCTCGCAGGTGGTGGGGGTTTTAGCAATCTCACACCAGTAGCACTTTCCGCATCCAACGCCGGGAACAACTATTACTCTGTCCCCTTCTTTTACCGCTTTTCCCAGAAAATCAGTTGTTATTCCCTTACCCAAAGCTGCAATCCTGCCCACAAACTCATGACCAAGACAGATAGGATAGGTAATTCCTGGAAGGTGCCCATGGTACATATGGATATCTGTTCCGCACACACCGCCTAGCTCTTGCTTTATGAGGACCGTTCCCGGGGCGGGATCTGGAAGAGGGTACTCTTTCAACTCATACTTTCCCTCTGGCCTGTCAAGTACTGCAACCACTCCTTTTCTTGCCATCTTAGCCTCCTTATGATAGAATTTCACTTTGCAGAAAACTACTCAAGAATCCTCAAGCTAAAAATAGAATCTTTGGATTTTTCAATATGTTCCATCATCATCCTCTCAGCCCTCTTTGCATCTTTTGCTTTGATAGCCTCCAAAATAGCCTCATGATCCTTTAGAGCTTGTTCTGCTTTTTCTTTATTCCTTCCCACACGTATTCTAAATACATGAATAAGAGTGTAAAGGTTAGCCATAACGCTGGTGAGTCTTTTTTTATACCATATTCAAAGATTTTGTCAAGCACTTTTACGTATAAGGCGAAAAGTTCCTCTCTTTATAAAAAGAAATAATTCCCCTTTTGGTTCTCCAAGAGGTGTAATCATTAAAAACAGCCAAGTCCCGGTTAGAGAAAATTTTTCGGGAAACTGGAAAGCG
>JAUVZN010000028.1 GCA_030602545.1 Candidatus Aerophobota bacterium | reverse complement strand
ATTCTGGTTATTTTGATCGATATGACCAATTACGCTGAGGCTTTGAGGGAGCTTTCTGCAGCCAGACGAGAGGTTCCTGGAAGAAGAGGATATCCCGGATATCTCTATACAGATCTTGCCAGTAATTATGAGAGAGCAGGGAGAATCAAAGAAGAGGAAGGATCCATCACTCTAATTCCTATTCTGACTATGCCTGATGATGATAAAACTCATCCCATTCCGGATCTGACCGGGTATATCACCGAGGGACAGATTATTCTTCAGAGAGATCTTCATCAAAAAGGCATCTATCCCCCCATTAATGTTCTTCCCTCCCTTTCCCGCTTGATGGACCAGGGAGTAGGAAAAGGCAAGACCAGAGAAGATCATCGAGAACTCTCCAATCAGCTCTACGCTGTCTATGCTCAGGGAATTGAGGTCCGGGAAATGGCTCTGGTGATGGGGGAAGCTACTCTCAGTGAGATGGATAAGAATTACCTCCGTTTCGCTGATGAGTTTGAGCGAGAATTTGTCTCTCAAGGAGAGCATGAGAACAGGGAAATAGAGGAAACACTGGATTGTGGTTGGAGGCTCCTTAAAATGATACCCCGCTCAGAACTCAAAAGGGTAAGGGACGAGTATATCCAGAAGTACGGAAAGCGGGAAAAAGAGAAAGGCAGAGTCTAGGATGCCCCAGATAGTGCAGGTGAGCCCCACCAGGATGGAGCTTTTAAAGCATAAACAAAGACTGAAAATGGCCCACAGGGCTCATGATCTTCTGGAAGATAAAAGGGATGAGCTCATGCAGCGGTTCTTTCCTCTGTTAAAGGAAGTTGGTAGGCTACGTAAGGAAATGAGAGAAAAACTCAATCAAGCTTATGCTGATCTTGGGATATCCAAGTCTCTCACTTCCGAGGCTGAGGTAGAAGAATCCATGATGTGGCCAACTGTAAGATCCGGTTTGGATATTTCCGGATACACCATGATGAAAGCCCCTCAGTTTAAACTGATTATGGAGGGAGATCTTTTTTGCTACGGCCTCTATGGAAGTAATTGGAAGCTAGATTTTACTTTAAGATCCTTTCCAGGGATTCTCCGTCCCTTGGTGGAGTTAGCTCAAAGGGAGGAGGATCTCAACCGATTGGCCAGAGAGGTTGAGCGTACCCGAAGACGGGTCAATGCTCTGGAACATATTCTCATCCCTCGCATCCAGGATATAGTGAAGTATATCACCATGAAGCTGGAGGAAAGAGAAAGGGCCCATATTATCAATCTCATGAAGATAAAGGAAATCACGGGAAGAAGCTAAACTAAACTCTTTTTTATCTCCTCTAACTCTTTCTTTATGAGATGAGCTATTCTTCCAGCCGCTCCAGGGTTTCCCATCCTTTCCTTTCCCATTCGAGCGAGCCTCTCTCTTCTTTTCGGATCATCAAGAAGGGAACAAACTTCCTCGGCTACTGCTTCCCCTTCTGGTTTAACGATAGAGATGGCTCCTGCGAGAAGCTCCCTTTGCGCCTGGAGAAAATGCCAGCTTATCTGGGGACCTCTGCCTGGAAAGCTTACTACCGGCCTACCCAGCCCCACTGCCTGCTCGTTACCCATACCTGATAGACCAATAACTACCTGGGAAAGATTCAGTACATCGCCGAATCGGCCTTGAATTATTTTGATCCAGGTACCTTGAGTAGAGGTAAAATAGGCGATGAGACCCTTTTTTTTCTGAAAGGGCGGAGCATCCTTTACCTGCCAGCCGTAAAGGGAGATAAGCGGGATGAGTTCCTCCAAGCTCAGAGAGGGAGCAAGAGCTATAAGGTAATCCACTCTACCCCGGTACGGCTCTTTGGTTTCCATCACTTTTACTGCCTCAAGAATGATTTTCAAATTATCATAAGCTTCCCTCTTGCTTCCAGGGAGGATTCCCACCACATACTTGCGAGAGCTTACCCCGAAGTCCTCTCCCGTAACTGTCAAGCAATCCATCATCACATTTCCCACATAGAGAGAAGGTATTCCCCACTTTTTAAGTGAAGAGGCAGTGCGCTCATCCCGGGCAAATACCAGTCGGCAAAGATGCCCAATTATGTATTTCTCTATTCTGTAATGGTGCTTGATTCCCCTGGCATGATCCGACTTGGCCGTAGCCAGGAAAATGATAGGTCTTTTAATCAGTGCGGCAGAAAGAATAACTAAAAAGACATCCCCCACTGAAACTACCAGATCGGCCCAGGTGCGCTCTCGTCTT
The DNA here is from genome assembly GCA_030602545.1 of Candidatus Aerophobota bacterium. Classification (GTDB taxonomy): domain Bacteria; phylum Aerophobota; class Aerophobia; order Aerophobales; family AE-B3A; genus SOJT01. The sequence goes on along the minus strand of JAUVZN010000028.1, from coordinate 11,706 downwards.
AAAGCATCCATTTGCTGCAGGAGGACCTTTAGTCCACCAGCAGCTAAATCCCTGAGCAGAGGCCAGGGCCGAAATCCAGCAAACCCCCCGCTCGGCAGCATTTTTCGGGGGCCCAGGATCTCTATATTAACTTCTTCGTACACCGTGCCTTCTCCCACCATGGGCAAAGCCTTAATCTCAAGGTTGGGGTCCTCTTCACAGAGCTTCTTGATAGTGGCTAAGGCAATAAGATCCTCGGCATATCCATTAGAAAGAAAGAGAACTCTGGCAGGATGCTTTTTGCTCATTTTCAACCTTCTTGTGTTTCTCGCCAAGTCCACCTCGCATTCATGGTATAATTCCATAAAAAAGCTGCCCCAATGCCAAAAAGGTTAGATATTAAATAATAGATATGGAGAAACCGGGTAAATGAATAGAGGACGCTCATATTCACTACTAGAGCACTTAGAGACACCAGGTTGAACTTTCCTAACTTAATTAGAACATGAGAGGGGTCTTTGACTTCCTTGAAGGTCCAAATATTATTCCATGTAAAATTATTTATTATTGAAAGCTCAACAGCTATAAAACCTGCAACTAGGTAAAAAAGACCAAAAACCTCAGCAAGAAGCCATAAAAAAAACATGTTGACAAATATCCCGGTTAGGCCAACTATGCAGAATTTCCTAAATCTCTTCGTTTTTGAAAAGTAAAGGACAACAAGGTGTTGTAGAAAGCTAAGAGCAACCTTTGAATCTAGTTTGCTCTGACCCAATTTTCGATCCGCAAATAGATAAGGAATTTCCACAACTTCTTTATACTTTCCTTTTACCAGAATTTCAAGTAATATTTTGTATCCTCGTGGTTCTAATGCTACATCTTCCACTACCTTCCTCCTCAAGAAAAAAAAGCCACTCATGGGGTCCTTTACTCTGACCAATGGCCTTGCAGCCAGTGTCGCAAGTTTACTGGCTAACTTCCTTATGGAAGCGAAATTTTGAAAGCCGCCGTTTGGAACATAGCGACTTCCGATAGCAATATCTGCTCCCTGATTCACAATTCTGACTAGTTCAGGAACTATATCTGGAGGGTGTTGCAAGTCCGCATCCATCACTCCAAGAACCTCTCCTCGCGCGGCTTCAAATCCAGCAAGGACAGCACTCCCCAGTCCCAATTTGCCCTTCCTATGAATTACCCGCAGGGGAAAACTTTTACTCAAGTTCTCAGCGATTTTGCCCGTGCCATCGGGTGAGCTGTCATCCACTATTATGACCTCATAGTTGGCTTGAAGGCTCCTATGAATCTTCTTGACTAACAGTCCAATGTTGGCTGCCTCATTATAGGTGGGAATAACTATACTCACCTGAAGATCTTTGGGCCTCATGCTGGACCTTTCACCTCGTTCCATCATTTCTTATTGGAAACAATGACCTTTTGTCTTTTCCTATCCAGAATATAGAGAGGAATCTGGCTATTTTCTTCCTTAAGTTTCAGGTAATGCTCCTCGTCCATTAGACAATACACCCTTTCCTCAGATCGCAGGAAAGAAAAGACCTCCGCCTTGGTATGGATTTCCATTACAGGATGATCAGAGTAGTAGACTAGGCCAGGGTCAGGCGGCAGGTACATTCCTATTTTCTCTCCTGGCTGAATTAGTGAAGTAATCTTATAGGACAGGGCCTTCGTTGGCCTACTCAGATCAACTTTAGGAAGGATGAGCACAACAAGCACTCCCAGGAAAAAACACATCATTCCCACTATGGATAGAAATGAGAGGGTAGGTCTCTTTTTCCAAAAAAAGGCCAGAAAGGATATAGCCGTGCCGCTAGCCAGCACCATAGCCAAGAAAGAAAGACTTCTTCCATATTCCGCATATTCCGCCGGATAGTTGGATTTTAGAATTGCGGTCACAGCAAGCACGAAAAGGATACTCAGGAATAAAAACAGAAAGAATGAAGAAAACATGAATCTACGAAAATGTCGCAGAGTTCGAGAAAACGAATCATTCCAGAATTTTCCTACCATAAGAGCAAGAGAGGGATAAAGAGGGAGGATGTAATTAGGCAGCTTAGTCTGAGCAAAGGTAAAAAAAGTAAAGATGAATCCAAACCAGAGAAGAAGCAAAAGAGATTTTTTTCCCTCGTCGCCATACCAATTAGCTTTTGAGATAACCAAATGATAAGCGGAAGAAGGAAGAAAACAGATCCATGGGTAGAAACCCAGGAACAACACCAGAATATAGTAGTAAAGAGGCCCACTTTGACCCTGGAAAGGAGCTAGGTACCTTGAAAAGTGCCGTGCCAGAAAGAATACATTCACAAATTCTTCCCCGTGGCGCAAGAATTGAATGATAAACCAGGGAGAAACAACTGCAAGATATATGATAATTCCCAAAAGAATCCTCATTCCCCTTAATACTCTGAGTTGTTTGGTCAATCCCAGCCAGAGACCAACGATCAGAAAGGGCAAAACCGCCCCTATGGGCCCCTTAGTGAGAGTTGCTAGGGCCGCTGCCAGGAAAAACAATAGATAATACATTCCCTTGGAGGTCTTATACCCAAGATAGAAAAATAGCAGGGAAAGACTTATGAAAAAGCTCAAGGCAGCGTCATGGGTAACCAGTCGCGATTGAGCGATGTATTGCAGGCTGGTGGCCAATATCAAACCAGCCAAGAAGCCGGTTTTTCTGTCAAAGATATTCTTACCTAAGAAATACACCACCACTACTCCTCCTATACCAAATATAGATGACCAGAGCCGAGCCGTAAATTCATTCCAGCCAAACAATCGGAAGGTTAGAGCTATAAGCCAAAAGTATAGAGGAGGCTTATCGAACTGTATCTGGTAGTTGAAATGAAGGGTAATCCAGTCGCTGAGCTTGATCATCTCCTTGGCCATCTCCGAATAAATGGTCTCATCATTGTTCCATAAGGGTGAATCACCTAGCTTGAAGACAAACAAGAATGCGCAAAGTAGCACCAAGATAGATACTAAAACCCACTCCTGGCCAAAAAAATCTCTCATCCTGTCTAAACCATCTTTTTTAGGTCCTTTATCCATCTTGTTGTTAGTCCTCTTTCTTCCCAGAAAAAATCAGCAATATCTCTTGTTCTTTTTGACAAGAGAGGCCGTTATATCTTCTCTCCGACATTATCTATGCCCTATCACAGTCCCAAAATCTGTCAAGAAGGTATTATGCATAAGGGAAGGGTCACGTTAAAGATTTGATTCGAGAGATTAAGTCTGTAATGTTGCCGTTTACGAGTATTTTTTGGATATTATAGATGTTATTCAATATTTCAGGCTTTTCTATATTTAACAGTGCTTTTAGTTCAGGATATAATTCAATTTTGTTCGCCTTCCTTAGGCTGTGTCTTAATCTCCTCTTATAAAAGGCCTTTATAAATTTGAGAAGAATGGCTACATTTTTTCTGTAAAAGTATAGATCAGCTATATCTCTTGCGAGAGATCTTCCCAGCTTAAATGAGGGTTTTTCAAAAAACCCATGGCCATGATAAATCTTAAATTCAGGTTTATAGTAAAACTGAATTCGAGTTCTCCAGGCTCTCCAGGACCAGTCCAGATCCTCATTGAAAAAAAAGTAATTCTCATCAAATAACCCAACTGTCTGAAAAGCCTCTTTCCTGCAAAGCAAATTATTTGTTCCCAGGAAAGTTATTCTCTGAGGTTTTCTTGGATTAAAAGGCCAAAAAGAAAAGATATGGAGCTTCATAAACTGGGGAGTACCATCGGGATTAAGCAAAGAAAGGCCGAGTCCCATAAACTCTGGATGCAACTCAAGAAAATCTACGGCCTTCTTTGCTACTTTATCTTTTAGGTAACAATCATCGTTGATAAGCATAAGATATTTGCCTCTGCTTTGATTGATTGCAATATTATATGCTTTCGCCGTTCCAATATTCTCTTTGTTTCTAAAGATTACGACAGAAGGAAAGTTTTCCTTTACCCATTTCGAGACATTGGGGCAAGAATCATTATCTACAGTTATTATCTCCAAAAATTTCTGGGGATAAGAAGTTAAGCTATCCATTAATCTTTTTACAAAAGGGAGTCTTTTTCCGGAAGCTACAAATATTACCGATAACATTGGAAGATTAGAAGATAGCTTACGCATAGGATTTTTTATCCCTTGAGGACTTAAGGATCAACGCTTTTACATCTTGGCCAATAAAATCTTTGTATTCCTCCCGGAATGTCTTCATATTAGCCTCGAGCTCCCCCCAGATTGCCTTCTGTTCCGCTTTGCTCCTCTCGATCCTGGGTCCGTAGTGCATTACCCAGGGGGTTTTTTGGGCAGGAATAATCACCTTGTATCCCCTTTTTATAAACTCTATACAGTGAGGACCTTCATAATATAGAAATCCTCCGTATAAATCGGTTCTCCAAGGAATGTCATATTGGGTAATCATTATAAGACCATCTATCACTACCATAGGCATAAACTCACCTTGAACCTTTCTGAAAGAGACAATTCTCTCCTTTCTTTTATTCAAGGGTCCCAATATACTCTGTAATATCCCGCCTCTGCGATATTCTAAAACCTTGCCATAGCAATACCACCAGTTATTTTTAAACCATATTCCATTAGAAGGAAGACGCCTTGCTCCTACGACTCCTATCATTCCTACGGACAGATCTTGCGCAAAAATTCTACATATCTCATTCAGAAAATTTTTGTTTTTTATAAAAGTATCCTGATGAAGGTATATCTTAAATTTAGCATCTGATCTTTTCATAGCATTATTATAAGCCTCATTAATGTTCTTTGCCCCTACTATGTCAATCTTCTCTATACTATAGCCGTCAGGGATACGAAGGGAATCAATGTGCTTTAAGCATTGTTTATAAAGAATTTTATCGTTAACGCAAGCCATGAATGCAAATCTTTTCTCGTTTAAAAGCTCAGCATCCATTTGCAAGAGCTTCTCTGACTCCATCCAGGTAAGCGTGACTGGTAACTATCTTGATAAGAAAACTCAGTAATATACGAGAGTTACGCTTTTCAAGCCAAAGCAGTAAATTCTTTCCCCATTTCTTATTCATCCAATTGTTCCAGTTTAATAACCAATCCAGAGCAAAGAAAAGGTAGCTAATGTGGGTCATATACTTTACTTCAAAAGTTCGATGCTTACGATAAAAGAGTACTGCTGTACGTCCACGCATTCTCTCTTTAGCACATAGAACTGGAAGATCGGCTAACGTTGGCTTTTTTCTATAGTGATATCCAACGGCTCGTTTGTTGGTAACTGCTCTTAATCCTTGCTTTTTGAGCCTTATTCCTAATTCTAGATCTTCCCATCCGTATTCCTTAAAATCCTCATCAAACAGTCCCGCCTCCAGGAGAGTTTTTTTTTCTACCGAGCAGTTACCGCCGGCGAAAAAGGCCATGGAGATATCTTTTAACTTTCGTCGCTTTCGAATTGGATGGACGAGAGTATGAGTATGTACCACCGGACCCTTTACTACTACCCGGGGATACCTTCGATGATAATCAAGGTGCTCTTCCACAAAGTGGGAATCAACTAATATATCGCTATCAATAAAGATGATTATTTCTCCTCGGGCTTGTTTTATCCCATAATTTCTGGCCGCCGACAGTCCCTCTTTTCTTTGCCTGAAATATCTGAGTGAGCAGGAAGCTTCTAGTCTCCTCACCATTCCCCCGGTTCCATCAGTAGATCCATCGTCAACCACGATGATCTCATACTTATCTTGAGGATAAGTTTGGGAAAATAAGGCCGTGAGCACTCTTTTAAGAAGATTTTTCCGGTTGTAAGTAGGAATAATGATGCTAGCGCTTAAATTGGGTTTTATAGAGTCGAGCATAAAGATTTCCTTTGGTCAGCAGTTCCTCATGGGAACCGATTTCCTCAATCTTCCTTTGGTTGAGAACCACAATACGGTCAGCACCTCGAATGGTGGATAGACGGTGAGCGATAACCAGGGTACTTCGATTCTCCATCAATCTTTCCAGGGCCTCCTTCACCAACAACTCACTTTCGGAATCCAGGGCCGATGTCGCCTCATCAAGAATGAGAATGCGGGGGTCTCGAAGAATGGCCCTGGCTATGGCGATTCTTTGTCTTTCTCCTCCAGAGAGCCTGGCTCCTCGCTCGCCCACCCGTGTGTTGTATCCTGATGGCAGACGGGAAATGAAACCGTGAGCATTGGCCTTCTTGGCCGCCATAATGATCTCTTCATCGGCAGCATCTATTTTCCCGTAAGCAATATTATCCCGGATGCTCGCGTTAAAAAGGATGGTTTCCTGCGATACAATGCCTATCTGTTTTCCTAAGCTTCCCAGGGTTACTTTTTTTACATCGTACCCGTCGATGGTTACTGTCCCCGAAGCGGGGTCATAAAAACGGGGAATGAGACTCACCAGACTCGTTTTTCCAGCACCGGATAGACCCACAAGGGCAACTTTCTCACCCGGCTTAACTTCCAGGTTGATGTTTTCCAGAACCATCCCTTTCCTGCCATAGCCGAAGTATACATCCTTAAAACGTACCCATCCTTTTATCCGCGGGAGATCGACAGCGCCGGGAAGTTCCCTTATTTCGGGCTGAGTATCCAGGATTTCAAAGATCCTTTCCGCCGAGGCCATAGCCTGTTGATAGAAACCGTAAGCCTGGCCTACCTGACTCAAAGGATTAACCGCCAGGCCAATATATCCCAGAAAGGTCACCAGTTCCCCCGTGGTCAGAATCCCTCTGATTACTTCCCTGCCCCCGTACCACAGAACTCCGGTGAGCCCGATAAGAGTCAAAACCTCCATGACTGGAGTTAAAGCAGCAATTATCCTGGCCCTTTTCATAGTAAGCTGCAGAGTACGGACATTTTCCTCCTTGAATCGTTCAATTTCTCTTGCCTCCATGCCAAAGGACTTGACCACTTCTATTCCCGCTATGGTTTCTTGCAGAATGGAGGAAATATTGGCTATTTTGCCCTGAACCGATCGAGTAAATTTCCGGATCCGTAGGCCAAATCGGCTAGCGGTAATCCCCAGGATGGGGAGAATAGCCAGAACGAAGAGGGAGAGCCTCCAGTGAATGTAAAAAATGAGGCCAAGCACCCCCAGCAAAACCAGGAGGTTAGTGAAAAAGTTGACCGCAGTGTTAGCTATGGTGTTCTGAAGCACGTCAACATCGTTGATGACCCGGGAAATGATCTCTCCCGTCCGCTTTTTTTTGTAGAAACTGAGGGAAAGACGCTGCAGGTGCTCATAAAGGTGATTGCGTATATTGGTGATGGTCTTAAAACCTACCAAACACATTAAATAGGTCTGAGCGTAGGAAAAAAGACCTTTCACAGCCACCACAGCCACCAGGCCCAGGACGATTAGATTTAGAAGTCTTAGATCCTTCTCCCCCAGGATTACTGAGTCAATGAGGTTCTTCCCAATAATCCAGGGAAGGGCCAGAGTAGTCAAAGTGACCAATCCTGTACAAACAATGGCTAAAGTCAAGAGAATCCAGTAAGATCGAAAATAGCTGAGTAGCCGACGGGTTGTACTCATAGAATTGAACTCCTGGCTAAAATCTGAGTGTACAATTTCTCATATTGACCAAAGACATTTTCCTACAAAAAATCGCGGAGAGACTCCTCAGCTTGGAGGAGTCGTTTGCTTTTGCCGCTCAGTTTTTCCTGGGCAAAACCTTTCACCATAGAAAATCATTCCGGCTAAAAGAAAAAAGACCGGGCCTATGTGCATGGAGGAGATGAGACAGTCTACTTGATTATGAATAATAACCCCCACCAAGGCCGAAAAACTGGCCGCCGCTAATACTCTGGATGAACCCCGGGAGGATTTTATCCAGCCTATCCCTTTCCTGAGGATGAGATATACTATCCCTAGAAAGACGAGCAAAGCTCCCAGTCCTCCCTCTGCCCACATCTGCAAGAAGATATTATGAGCAAACGACGGGGTCTCTATTTCAGCTCCCCTGATCATATAGCTTTTGTATACAAAAGCATAATTACCCATTCCGATCCCTAACCATGGGTGGGCTCTTACCATATTCAAGGTAGCCCTCCAGATATAAATTCTTTCCAGATTCAAGGGGTGAGATATGTCGAAAATAAGGCCCACTCGACTGCGCAAGACAGGAAGCCCCACCAAAAAGGTACCTACTACCAAAAGGAGAATGGCTATCCAGAGGCGAGCCCTTCGTTGCCAGAATCCATAAGCAAGGAGGGCTCCTATTGCTCCCAGCCAGGCCCCTCGAGAAAATGAGAAGATCAGGGCCAGAGTCATCATCAAAAGGACCAGGACCAGAAGCCATTTCCTTCTCTGATAAATGTGGATGGAAAAAGCCAGAGTCCAGATGATGGAGAAAAACATCACCTCGCCCAGTATGTTGGCCCCGGCAAAGAGGGCTTGGGCCCGGATATCAAAACCACTGAAATAGATAATGAGAGCATAGGCGGCGGAGATAATGGCGGAAAGAATAAGCAGCTTGATTAAGAAGTGGAAGAATTTTTCCTCTCGGATGAGGTAATCCGCTCCCAGGAAAACGGCATAGATCATAATGCCAAGGCTGACCACCGAACTAAGAGTAATCCATTTCTGGCTGGCATTGAATACGGAAAAGAGAAAGATAATAGGTAGAAGAATGGTTAGGAAAACAAGGATATCTTTCTCCATCCCCTTTTCCCTGGCCATTATTTTCCCCGCCAGGAGAAAGGGAATGCCGGCTATAGCTGAGCCAAAAGGTATCCCTACAAATGTCAAGATCCAGCCTATCTTTTTTAGTCGCGCTGCTATGGGTCTTTTCTCCAATTCCTCACCCCTTAACAACGAAATTCACCTTCCCCTTCTTTTTTAGATTCGGCCTTGAGGTCTAACTTTAGCCCCGCACCTTTGCTAAGCGAAGAACAACCTCTGCTGCTCTGTCCGCTGCGCCTCTCTTCCCAACTGTTTTAGTAAGTTCCTTCTTCATCTGGGTGCGGTAAGAGGTATCTTCCAATAAGTCTATTATCGCTCCGGCCACATCCCGAGCTTTAATAATTCCTCTGATCTCAGGGACAACTCTCTTCTTTGCCCGTATATTGGGAAGGGCGGTGAATTCAATTTGACTGACATATCTTCGGGCTAACCATCCCTTAATGAGTTTTCCTCCCAGAGGAAGGCGCCCAATGAGTTCAGCGAAACCCTCCAGGGGTATAGCTTCCGGTCTGTTAAAGGGAGCTGCCACCACCATGGGGATACCCAAAGAGGCCAGCTCCAGAGTATTAGTCCCGGGGAGAGTAAGAGCCAGATCGGATATGTTCATAGCCTCATAATGTCTTGTCTTGACCACCAGAGCTTCCAAACCTGATGAAGTTTTGAGCCTGTATTGATTATTCCTCTGAATAACCTGGAATTTGGTTGCCTCGAATCCCTTATGATTCAATGATCTTTGGCTCAGGCTCTCTAGGTCTTTTATCTTCGCAAAGGGGGAGAGAATCAAAAGGAATTGGATCTGAGAAAACTTCTCCTTCAGGAGCTCGGCTACTTTGAGAAAGAAGGGGGTCAGGAATCTTAGTTCGACGAGCCTACTTCCAGGAAGAAGGGAGACGATAAGCTGAGAGGGATCAAGATGCCAAAAGCTGTAGGTTTCCTTCCTGGAAATCTTGAGTCTCACTGCATCTGCCATCAAATCTCCTACCACCGCTATTCTCTCCCGTTCCACCCCCCTGGCTATGAACTCCTGTTCTGTTGCCTCATCCAGGATCATGAATTTCCTGAAGTGCCTCCTCCATCTTGGCTTCTCAATGTAGGCAACCGCCGGCAGTCTCAACCTTTTAGAAAGGAAAACAGCGTGAAAAGGATCGCCCCCCAGGAAAACCACAACCCCTTCCTTCACCCCCTGCAAGGAAGAAGGTTTTAGCCCTAAAAATAGATACTTTAAATACCTACCAGGTCCTAGCACCGAATCGACTCCGGAGAACTTCTCAGCCACCTCTTTTTCCATCCCAGTAGCGTACTGACAGGGAGGGATGATGACAGTTATCTTTGCTGCTTGGTTTTTCCGCTTCAGGCCCTCGATGAGGGGTTTAGCCCATCCCATCAGTTCCCCCGCGCTATTGGTCACCATGATAACCTGCATGGAAAACCTTCTCTTTCCTCTTAGCTAGCTTACATCTGGAGTTTCCTGGCTAACCAGTTATACTGGATTCCTACCGCTCTCTCTAGACAGAACTCTTGACAGCAGAAACATTTGATACATTTCTTACGATCAATGACGGGATAGTTGCTCGCCATATTCATTGCCCCGGTGGGACAATGCTCCAGACAGGCTCCGCACCCGGTGCACTTTAACGGGTCCACTAGAGGCTCAACTTTCAAAAGTAAGGGAGCCAAGAACCTCAGAATAAAGAGAATAAATCCAGGGGCTTTCTTTAGTAGGACATTAATACTGGAAGAGAGCTCATAATCATCTATCTTTACCTCATCCAGGGGAGTCCCTTTCACCTCTATTTCATCAATATTTGCCTTTCCCAGGTCCCTTTCGGCAGCAACTCTGGTAATATCCACATCCAGAGGATTGTAGCCAATGATATAGGAAGCGGCCGCATCTAGAGCTACCAGATCCCTACTGGCCAGAATAACCCCGACCTGGCGGGGGGAACCTGCCGCCGGGCCATCGCCTTCCATTCCCACGATGCCATCCATTACCGCTAGTTTGGGTTTGATTGCGGAGAAAATATCCACCATCAGCTCGGCAAATTCCTCGGGCCGAGGTGCTAGACGATGCAGCTCCTTTTTGCGAAAGCCGGGAATACAACCATACAGATTCTTAATGGCCCCGGTAAAAAGGGTAAAATTATGGGTCTTGAGCTTGGGCAGTGAAATCACCGCGTCCGAACTCAGGACTTCTTTGGCAATATGGAGGGTGGGTATCATTCTGTTCTTTGGATTTTCTACCTTCTGGACCTTCTGGAAATTGATGACATCTGCCCCTTCTTCCTGGGCAGCCTTTTTGAGTCCGCTCACCTGCCAGGCCCTCTCCGTGTCTTCATAGGCGATCCCTGATGCCTCACCCACCACAGCTTCGCCTCCCACTTCCTTTACACATCGGATGACGGAGCGAAGAAGGGCCGGATGGGTAGTGACTGCTTTCTCAGGACGATCGGCATTGAGTATATTCACTTTGAGCATGACCCTCTGTCCTGTGTCTATAATAGATCCCAGGCCACCTATCAGCTCAAGAGACCGTCTGACCGCCTCATCCACTTTCTTTTGCCCATAGTCTTCACATTTTACTAAAGAAACAATGCTCATTGGTTCCATATCCTCTCTTTTTTCCTGAGGAGGTATCCAGCAGCTCCACCACGATGCGAGCTGCCCGGTCTAAGACGCCCGGCTCTCCAAGTTTCTTCTTCAGCTCCTCTAGACCCTCCTGCATCTTCTTTCTTTCCCCGGGACTGTTTAGGAGCCTCAAGACCTCATCAGTGATTTTATTTTCCCTCAGCCAGAACCCCACGAACTCAGGAACGATCTTCCTCCCTGCTATAATGTTAGGAAGACCTATATAAGGCAGCTTTACCAAAATCCTTCCTAAGAGATACGTACTGAGAGAGGTTTTGTAGACGATAATCATGGGTGTACCTAAAATAGCTGCTTCCAGAGTAGCCGTACCCGAAGCAACCATAAGCAAATCAGCTATATTCATCAGGTCGTAGATGTTATCAGAAAAGACCTTGATAGGTAGTCCACTCCTC
>JAUVZN010000039.1 GCA_030602545.1 Candidatus Aerophobota bacterium | reverse complement strand
ATCAAAACAATGACAGGTTGGACAAAGATAACTGCAAGTACCGCATCCTATACATTCTTGAGATAACTTATTCCAAAACGGATCTTCAAACATCCTGTCAAGCTTTTCTTTAATACCCTCTACCTCAACTCGGGACCTGATCCTCTTTTCTGCTTGGCTCTTAATCTTCTCTGCTAATCTTACCTCTTCACCGGTAGCTTCCGCAAATTTATGGTTTAAAACCTCTCTTCCCTTATCTGTAACTACTTGAGCAATGTATTTATCTCCTATATCCATAAGAAGAATATCTAAACCTTCTTTTGAAAAAGGTCCACCACCAAATGAAGTGCAAAAACAAACGCTAAGAGGCTTGTTGCAGCCTAAGCCAATAATAATAGTATTTTCTCTTTTATTTGTATAGTAGACATCCTTATGATCTCCTCCTACAAAAACATTATCTAAAAGAATATTTGCTCTGGCATCGCAGGGTCTGATGCCTAACAAAATTTTTTTCTGCTTTACTTTCTCAGTTGATTCTACCTTTCCATTTTTGTAGTTAAACATGGTCTCGGACTGGGGAAAAAATACCTCCTTGGGTGGCTTCTTTGAATTCTGGTAACTCGGGTCTATTTGTTGAAAGTCAGAAATTGCCTTAAAGGAAAAAATACCATCCATACTGACCGGTGCCATGATTATATAATCTGCCATTAAAGATTGGACAAATTCATTCATATCCTTCTTGCTGATTTTTTTCATAGTTTAGTCTCCTCGAGATTCCCCAGTAGATTCTTCCCCGGAGTGGATAAAATCCTGCCTGTCGTCCGGGCTAAAAGTAGTCAGTGGAGGAGGTGCTTTAATATCCAATCCTGTTTCAAAGTCAAAGTAATCTTTTACTTCTTTATTAATTTTTCTGGTTAAGAATCTCAGGTTTACCTCCATGGGACACGCTCTCTCACAGGAACCACAATCGACACATCTACCTGCTTGATGATAAGCTCTCATAATATGCCAGGCAGCAAGATCGGACAAATCTAACCCTTTCTCTATCCACTTTGGGTAGGAATTATCAACAAAACATTCCTCACAATAGCACATGGGACAAGCTTGTCTGCAAGCATAACACCTGATACATTTACCCATTTCCCTGCCAAAATACTCCCGTCTTTCATTAATTGATTTTTTCTCATATTCTATAGTTTCAGCATATTCATCTAGCTCAGTATTTTCTTTTATCTTTTCACCAATTAAAATATCCGAGATTACTGGACTGTGATACTCACAGGTCCTACAGGAAGGGTAAAGATAATCTTCTTTTTTGAAAACCCCTTCAAAATCATCCCCTCTAACCGAAACTTCATCATTTTTTTCCCCTGCCTCTAATATCTCACCCTGTACTTCTTTCTCTATTTTTCTTCTGTCCACCATCCCTTGACAGGGTATACCAATAACTATAATTTCTTCTCTTTTAATTTGCCCCTCAACAATAAGAGCAACTATAGAACGAGAATCACAACCCTTGGCAACAACCGCAACTTTCCTCCCCGCTACTTTGGTAAGATACGTGGCTAGATTGTTTTCACAAAAACAGTTCCAAACAAGCGCTTCTACATCATCTTCATTATGAATAAACACAGGCGAGGCCCGAAGAGGTAAGCTTGCCTCCTCAAATCCAATTATAAGATCAACACTTCTCGCAGCAAGAAGTTTTTTTGCCTCTTCCCTTATTTTTCTTTGAACATCTTGCATCTAAACTCTCCTTATTTTTCCCCACTTCCTTATCGGCCCTAGCCCTCTTACCTTCTCGGTGACCTCTTTAATTACCTCGGCAAATCTTAGCCCTTCCGCTGCTGAAATCCAGGCAAACTGAACTCTATCTTTCTCAATTCCAATATACTCTAAAAAACTCTTGATGATAGCAAATTTTCTTCTGGCAACATAATTTCCCGAAATATAATGACAATCACCAGGGTGACAACCGGCTACCAAAACACCATCTATGCCCTGTTGAAGGGCTTTTACAATAAAAAAGGGATTTATTCTACTGGAGCAAGGAACACGAATTACCCTGACATTTGGTGGGTATTGAATTCTGGAAACACCAGCAAGATCTGCACCAGCATAAGAACACCAATTACATAAAAAAGCAAGAATTTTAGGTTCTCTCTCTTTCATATCACCACTCCTATCTGGGCAAGGATCTCTTCATCGGAAAAGCCTTTTAAATCAATTGAACCTGATCTGCAGGATGCAGCACAGGCACCACAACCTTTACACAAGGCCACATTTACCTCAGCTACTTCTTTTTCCTTCTGAGCTACCTTCTTAAGCTTTACCTCAATTGCCCCGTAAGAGCAGACTTCCCTGCAAGACCTGCATCCTACACACTTTACTTCATTTACCCTGGCTACAGTCCCTTCCACCTGAAGCTGATCTTTTGACAAAATTGTGCAAGCACGGGATACACACGCATTAGCTTGAGAAATGCTCTCTTCAATAAATTTTGGAGAATGCGCTAAACCACAGAGAAAGATACCTTCTGTAGCAAAATCTACCGGGCGCAGCTTAACATGAGCTTCCAGGAAAAAGCCATCTTCATTTAAAGGAACCTTCAACATTTGAGATAGTCTCTTGTTATCTTCTGGAGGAACTGTAGCGGTACCTAAAACAACTAAATCTGCAGAAACTAATAATCTTTCACCAAGTATTAAGTCTTTTACCAGTACTTGAAGCCTGCTTCCATTCACCCTTACCTCAGGTTTGTCATCCTCTTCATACCGAATAAATATAACTCCCTCCTCTCGGGCCTCCTGATAGTAATCTTCCCTGAAACCGTAAGTTCTCATATCTCGATAAAGAATGTAAACATTAGCCTCTTTATTCATTTTTTTAATCTTAAGACCATTCTTTATCGCTTCTGAACAGCAGATCCTGCTGCAATATGGATGAAGATCATCCCTTGAACCAACACATTGAATCATAACAATAGAGATTTGAGAGGCAGGATCTAGTTTTTTGGCGGCAATCAACTCCTCCAGCTGCCTTTGAGTAATTACTCTTCTCTCCTTACCATAAAAGTATTCCGTAGGTTGATATTCCTTTGCTCCCGTGGCTACAATGATAATCCCATGTTCAAGTTCCTTTAAAGAAGAATTCACTTTAATGGTAGTTTTGAAATTACCCACAAATCCTTCAATCTTTTCAACTGTAGCAGCGGTGAAAACCCTAATTTTATCATTTGATTTTACTTTATCTATAAGCTCTGCTAAAAACTTCTGGATATTTTCGCCTTCCAAGGTATAATAAATATCCCTTGCCTGGCCACCCAGCTTATCATTCTTTTCCACTAAATATACCTCATATCCCTCCTCAGCAAGGCGGAGACCCGCTATCATTCCCGCTATACCCCCACCGATTACCAATCCTTTGGAGGTAACTTCTAAGGTTGTTCTCCCCAGTGGCTCTATCAATCGAGCCTTTGCCACTGCCATTCTTACCAGATCTTTCGCTTTTTCCGTGGCCCTCTCAGGCTCTTTCATATGAACCCAGGAGTCCTGATCACGAATATTAGCCATCTCAAAGAGATAAGGATTCAAGCCTGCTTCTCTTATTGTCTCCTGGAAAAGAGGCTCGTGAGTTCTTGGAGTGCAGGAAGCAACCACTACTCTGTTTAACCTCTCTTTATTTATGGCTTCTTTTATCCTCTCCTGGGTATCCTGGGAACAGGTATAAAGATTATCTTCAGCATAAACTACATCGGGTAATCTCTTAGCATATTCAACCACAGCAGGAACATTAACCACTCCTCCAATATTTATTCCGCACTGGCAGATAAATATACCTACTCTTGGAACTTCTCCACTTACATCTATCTCTGGAGGATACTTTTTTTCCTTTACTAAAGTTCCCCTGACTTCAGATAAGATACTTGATGCCTCTGCGGCAACACCACTTGCCTGAGCTACAGTTTCCGGAATATCCTTGGGACCAGAAAATGCACCACCCACAAATATACCCGGCCGTGAGGTCTTAAGAGGTTCAAGATTATTTATCTTGGCAAACCTGTAGCTATTCAGCTTTATATCAAATTTTTCTGCTATATCCTTTGCACTTCTTGGAGCCTCAAGACCCACAGATAAAACAACCATCCCAAATTCTTCGCTGACCAGTTTTCCATCCCCTGCCTCATACTTTATCCTTAAGTTATGAGTTTCAGGATCTTCCTCTACTTCTGAGATCCTGGAGCGCACATACCTCACCCTGTATTCAGATTCTGCCCTCTGGATATATTTGTCAAAGTCCTTACCGTAAGCTCTCATGTCCATATAAAATACGGTTGTTTGTGTATCTGGAGCGTGTTCCTTTGTAATTAAAGCTTCCTTGGTAGAATACACACAGCAAACCGAGGAGCAGTATCCTTTTCCAATTTTAGGATCTCTTGAGCCAACACACTGAATCCAGGCAATCCTTTTAGGAGGTTTTTTGTCCGAGGATCTCAATACATGACCTTGGTAGGGGCCTGAAGCAGATAAAATTCTCTCAAACTCAATGCTGGATACAACATTAGGAAATCTCTTATAACCATATTCTTCCCTTAACTCAGGGTCAAATTCATCAAATCCAGGAAAAAGAATTACGGAGCCAACATTCACCTCCACCTCCTCTTCAACCATATCATGGAGAATCCCCTCTGCCTTGCAAGCCTCCTGGCATTGCATACATTCAGAACATCCACCACAGGCAAGACACCTTTTTGCCTCGGCAATTGCCTCTTCCTCGTTAAAACCCAAAACCACTTCTTTGAAACTACCTTTTCTTTCATCTAAAGAAAGGGTAGCCGCTTTGGCTCTCTTTTGAGGTTCGACTCCTTCTATATCCACCTCAATTTCGCTTCTTTGTGCTCCCTCCCCTTCCCGACCTGCCCGCATATCCTTACCACTAAGATAACAGTCGATGGAGATGGCTGCTTTTCTTCCCGCAGCCATAGCCTCAATAATTGTATCAGGTCCAGTGACCACATCACCACCGGCAAAAATACCTTTTATATCTGTTTCCAAAGTTACAGGATCCACTTTAAGTCTTTTTCCCTGGATAAGGTTAAGCTTATTATGGGAGCCTAAAAATGATAAATCAGAAGATTGACCAATGGCGGGAATTATCATATCTACATCAATAATAAACTCTGAGCCCTGAATAGGGATAGGCCTTCTTCTACCTGAGGCGTCAGGCTGGCCCAATTTCATCCTGATACATTCCATCTGAGTAAGTTCACCTTCTTTGCCTAAAATCTTAGTAGGTGCAGCCAGATAGAGTATTTTGATTCCCTCGTTTTCTGCTTCTTCTATCTCCTCTTCATTAGCCGGCATCTCCTCTCTTGACCTTCGGTAGACAATAGTAACCTCGTTTGCTCCCAGACGATGAGCTGCTCTTGCCGCATCAATAGCCACATTTCCACCTCCCACAACAGCAACTCTTTCTCCTAACTCTACCTTCTCATCTAAATTCACTCCTCTTAAGAATTCCACTCCATAATATACACCTTTTAAATCTTCTCCCGGAACTCCCAACTTCATACTAACATGAGCACCAGCAGCAATGAATATGGCCTCACATCCATCGTTCTTAAGATTCTCTATGCTTAGATTTTCACCTATAGGAGTATTCAATCTTATCTCAATACCCAGTTTTTCCAAGATACTAATCTCGTTTTCCAAAATATCCTTGGGAAGACGATAATCAGGAATACCTACGGCAAGCATCCCCCCGGCAACAGCAAGCGCTTCAAATACGGTAACCTTATAACCCATTTTTCTTAAATCATAGGCTGCGGTTAAACCAGCAGGACCAGAACCAATTATAGCTACTTTACTCTTCTTTTCCTTCTCAATTTTTAAGTCAAAAACTGCCTCTTTTTCCCAGTCCGCAGTAAATCTTTTCAATAAATCAATAGCCACAGGCTCATCTACCCTTTGCCTCTGGCATTCCTCCTCGCAAGGATGGGTGCACACCCTGCCGCATATCCCTGGCAGTGGATTTTTTTCCCAAATTAGCTCGAGGGCTTCTTTGAACTTTCCTTTAGATATCAAAGCAACATAACCTTGAGCATTAACATGCAGGGGACAGGTAGCTCTACAAGAAGGGGTTCCTCTTTTATCAATGCCAAATGCACCGGGAGTTGCTTGAGTAAAGGGTCTGTATATTGCTTTTCTATTTGTTAGGTTCTCTTCATATTCATTGGGAATTTCAACAGGACAAACTTCCGCACAATCTCCACAGCCGGTACATTTAGATAAATCAACAAAGCGAGGATGTTTTTTTACTCTTACTTTAAAGCTACCTACCTCTCCTTCAATACTTTCGACTTCGGAGTTAGTAAGCATCTCGATATTTCTATGCCTTCCGCATTCAACAAGCTTTGGAGAAAGAATGCACATAGCACAATCATTGGTGGGAAATGTTTTATCAAGTTGGGCCATCACTCCGCCAATACTTAAACTTTTTTCTACCAGATAAACTTTAAAACCAGATTCTGCTAAGTCTAAGGAAGCCTGAATGCCACCAATACCACCTCCAACTACCATAACAGCACCAATCTTTTGGTTATTCCTGCTCATCCTTTGCACCTTCGCTCTCGAAGTTAAAACGGGGCGAGGTTCACCCATAATAACAATCTTAGACGAAAAGCTCTCCTTTCTTTGCCAGATTAGATCTCTTGAGCTCATCGATGATAATGGTAACAACTTCCGGCTTAACATTCAGGATCTTAACCACGTCCTCAGTCAAGGCCTCGACCAACCTCTTCTTCTGCTCAAGGGTTCTTCCTTCCAGCATATGAACATGAAGTATGGGCATCGATCTCACCTCCCTATCCCTTTATTTTTAACTGGTCCAGCCAACAGAAACGTGAAAAATGCTGGTGGGAAAAAAAACGGAGAGCTCAAGGCACCTTGGCCAGATCCATCCCCTTCTTGAGAGCCTTAAGATTCATCTCTTCTGTCCCCTTAGGTACAGACGTCTTTATGGAACTCTTCATGGCCTCAAAAGAGACAAGACGGGTTAGACCAGTGAGCACCCCCAGCATAATGACATTGGCTACGATGGTACGGCCAAATTCATCATTGGCGATGCGGGAAAAAGGGAACTTATAAAGAGTAAATCTCTGCTCTGGAGGCAGATTCTTCACCAATTCAGAATCTATCAGGAGCACACCGCCAGGTTTTAGATCTTTGAGGTATTTGTCCAGTGCCTGCTCGGACATCGCCACCAGGATATCAGGACGCATCACTTTAGGATAGTCAATGGAATCCTCGGAGATAATAACCTCTGATCTAGCTCCTCCACCTCTAGCCTCTGCACCGTAGGACTGCGTCTGAACAGCCTTCTTCTTGTCATAAAGAACCGCTGCCCTACCAAGAATCACTCCCGCCAGGACCACTCCCTGTCCTCCGAAGCCGGCAATTCTTATCTCGGCCTTTTTCGCCTTACTCATGAATTCTCCTCAGTTTCTCTATTTGTTCGGTCAGCTCCGGCATATCTTTATCTACAAGCTCACCCACTATGATCTTGTTTTTCAACTCCTCCTCACTAAGAGATGCTGCCTTCTTGACGGACAGCGAATTCTCCTTATAGCCCTTCATCATGGCCACCGCATTCCCTACTCCTGTCCTTCGGCCGTACTGAAGGGGACATTGGGAAATTACTTCAATAAATGAGAATCCCCTCTTTGTCAGAGCCTTCTTGACTGATCGGGTGAGCCCTCGGGCGTGATAGGTGGTCCACCGGGCCACATAAGAAGCTCCTGCTGCATCCGTCAGAGCGCAAAGATCGAAGGCTCTTTCCACATTTCCGTAAGGGGTGGTGGTTGTCTTCAGGCCCAGAGGGGTGGTAGGAGCCACCTGCCCCCCGGTCATACCATAAATCCCGTTGTTAGCGCAAATCACGGTCATACCAATATTTCTTCTGGCTGCATGGATAAGGTGGTTTCCACCGATAGCCGCCAGGTCCCCATCTCCACTTATAACAACTACCTCTCTATCAGGTCGGGCGAGCTTGACTCCGGTAGCAAAGGCAATGGGCCGACCATGAGTAGTATGAAGAGTATCAGCGTTGAAGAAAGGACTGGGGATCCATCCCGCACAACCTATGCCAGAGACAAAAACAAAATCATCTATATTAAGCTCCAGCTCGTCTATAGCCCGCAGAACTGCCTGAGCAATGATTCCATCACCGCAACCAGTACAGGTAGCGGTGGAGATGGCCCCGGGCCGTACATATTTCATCAAAGGGTGAACCAACTTCATCGGATGACCTCCTTCACCTTATCCACAATAGTGGCCGGATCGTGCAAGGTTCCCAGAACCCTGGGAGGTAGAAAGATAACCTCGGCCTGGCCTCCTGCTGCAGCTTCTACATAAGGAGTAATCTGACCCAGGTTGTTCTCCAGAACAATTATGGATTTTACCTTCCTTGCAAGTTCCTGGATCTGGTTCCTGGGAAACGGCCATACTGTAAGGAGCCTGAAACTGCCTACCTGGCGAATGCCTTCATCTTCCAGAATATTCAGTGCCTCCCGGGCAGCCCGATAGCAGCTTCCATAGGAAATAAGAGCTACCTCCTTCCCATCCACATCCTGGGAAACAGAAATAATCTCATGGGCGTGCTTGCTGATCTTACTATTCAATCTTTTAATATAGTAATCAAGAGCCTCGGCATCTATGACATTCCTCTGTCCGAAGTCATTGTGGCAAGAACCGGTTACATGAGTCTTGAATCCATGTCCGAAGATGGGCATAGGAGCCACATCTTCATCAAGAAAGCCTCTGAATTTGCCTCCGCATGTTCCAGAATCCGGCAGTTTCCTCGGCACTCGATAAATCCTTTCAGGTTCTGGAATAATAACTTCTTCCCTCATATGTCCCACAAAGGCATCGCTGAGAATAAACACGGGAGTTCTATACTTCTCCGCCAGGTTGAAGGCATCTATAGTGAAGTCGAACATCTCCTGAGAGGATGAGGGAGCCAGGGCGATCATCTCATACTCACCGTGGGACCCTCTTCTAGCCTGGATGATATCCCCCTGCAGATGAATACTGGGGATTCCCGTGGATGGTCCTCCTCTTTGAACGTTGATCAAAACACAGGGGGTCTCTGTAGCAACAGCGTATCCTATGTTCTCCTGCATTAGACTAATTCCCGGGCCGGAAGTGGCCGTCATGGATTTAGCTCCGGTCCAGGAGGAGCCAACCACGGCGGCGATGGAAGCTAATTCATCCTCCATCTGGATATAGACTCCACTCACCTCGGGCAGTCTTTCCGCCATCCTCTCCGCAATTTCACTGGCCGGGGTTATGGGATAGCCGCCAAAGAACTTGCAGCCGGCAGCCAGAGCCCCTTCAGCACAGGCAATATCCCCCTGCATAAAATAGACACCGGTTAGAATCTCCTTACTCACTTTCTTCCTCCTCAGCTACCACAATGGCTAAGTCTGGACAGTAAAGCATACAATTTCCGCAGAGGTTGCAATCCTCCTCCCTTACCACAAGGGGTGGATGCACCCCTTTTTTATTGAATTTGTCCGACATCTCCAGGACATCTTTTGCACAAAAGGCCACACAAATTTCACATCCTTTGCATAGATCTTCATCTATCTCGATCATAACCCTCTCCCAGGATATTCTTCACCAGCTCGCTTACCTCAGTGGGTCTTTCCGCCACCTTCACCCCTGCTTCTTTGAGGGCCCTTACTTTACTCTGGGCACT
>JAUVZN010000103.1 GCA_030602545.1 Candidatus Aerophobota bacterium | reverse complement strand
CCATGCATCATCCCAGGAGAGGTTATTAGCAATGAGCCAGGTGGTGGACTCCAGAATAGTATCTATGACACGGAGATTATTAGCCTTCAAAGAGGCCCCGGTCTCCGTGAGTTCCACAACAGCATCCACCAGACGGGGAGGCTTTGCCTCTGTGCTTCCCCAGGAAAACTCCACCTCTGCCCTAACTTCTTTCTTTTTTAAATAGTTCTTAGTAACTTTGACCAGTTCGGTAGCTATCCGCCTGCCCTCAAGATCCTCCACCTTTTTTACCGGAGAGTCCATAGGAACAGCTAATACCCATCTTACCTTACTCAGTCCCTGCTTGGAGTACACCAGCTCCTTTACCCTTTTCACTCTCACTCCTCTTTCCACAACCCAGTCATTACCAGCTAGCCCTGCATCCAACATCCCTTTTTCCACATAAACAGGGATCTCCTGAGTTCGAATAAACATTCCTTCTAATTCCTCATCGTTGATGGAAGGAATATAGGTTCTTTCTGCCCTGCGGATTAGCCAGCCGGCTCTCTCAAAAAGCTCTAAGCTCATCCTTTCCAGACTACCTTTGGGTAGGCCAATTTTTAGTTTTTTCATTCTTTTGCCTCATCCACCCTGTATATGCAATTGTCTAGGCTTTCTCCTGCCACCGGGCAATCTCCTCAGCTATTCGCTGAATAACCCAATTGTTATCCACCACTACTAATCTTTCCTCTTCCAGTTGGATAGATCCCTGAGGTGAAAGATATCTTTCCAGAAGAGGCAGGACCTCCTCCCTCTCGGCCTCCCTTAAGTAAAAGACCTTTGTCTGCGGGAGTTGGTTATGTTTTTCGATGGAAGAGATAATTTCTTTCATTCTGGCCAGTTGATAGGCCCCATCTTCTATGGTTAAGCTTTTAGCCTCCTCATTTATCCGAACGGAGCCTCTGGGGGAAAGAAGAGGTGATGTGGCTTTCCTTATTTGCTCAGGCGTAGAATAGGAAAGCTCGAAAGTTTCCTCACGCCTCTGCTGCTCGAAGGTGCCGATTTCATCGAGAAGAGCCTGTATATCTTCAATCTTATCCTCATTATCCCTCACCAGAATGGAATTTGGAGGAGCCTCCCTGGGATTCACCTCCATCATTCCCTGACTGGAGAGAATCTCTCTAACCCGGTCAGCCATGTGCTCGGCCAGGGCATATTTGAAAACAAATACTCTCTTGGTCCTTCCCTTAATTTCTCGAGGAGTAATAATGTGAGGCTCAACTGTAACTATCAGATTCCTTTTGGATGTGGTCTGGTAGCGACTCTTGAAAAGATTACCTATAATGGGAAGTTCAGAGAGAATGGGAAGACCGGCAACCGTCTCCGTCTCTTTCTCTCTCATCAAACCTCCAGTGACAATGGGTTCCCCGCTCTTTACCGTGATGTTGGTAGGTGAGATGTCGCTATAGAAAACTGGATGCTTTGATCCGAATTCCTTCGTATCGTAGTCACTTACCACTACAACAATGGACATCTGAACAAGATCCTTTCCCACAATCTCAGGTAGTACCTGAAGCACAATACCTACTGTCGCATATTCCCACTCCTCGGGTGCTATTACCTCCTCATCTCTGACTACCTCCTCGGTGGTTAGGTAAGGGATTCTTGCCACTGCATATATCCCGGCTACCTGACCGCTCAAGGTACTCACCCGGGGTTCCGCTAAGAGTTCAGCCTCTCCAGTTGCAATGAGAGCCTTTACAATAACATCGAGTTTTTCCTCACCCCCAATCAGCCTGTAGAAGCTATATTGAATTGCCCCCTCACCCAGTTTTATGGCTGTACCTTCGCCAGGAGTTTCTCCCGAAGGAACCTTAACCCCGGTTAAGCGCTCCAGGTGGATGCCGAATTCTCGCGTTGCAGTCTCGCTGAGTTCCAGAAATCTGGCTTTGATTTGAATTTGCCTGGTCTCTAGGTGAAACTCGGATATAGCTCCTTCCACCTCACGGATCTGTTGCCTTTCAGCCCTTATCATTATTCTTCCAGTAGCTATATCCACTGACATTGAGGGCTGTCCCCACGCTTTGGCACCCAGAAGCAGAACTAAGACGGAGAATATAGCGAATACGGAGGCTGCTTTTATTTTGCTCATTGCTCTCTCCAGCGTTGCCGCTTTCGGTGACCCCAACCTTCTGAAGGCTATCCTTCGGGATCTGAGTTTAGTCAGCACTTTATCCCCCTGCCCTCTCACTTTGGCCCCACCGTGCCCAGCTCGATTTCGAGAGTGGTAACCTTCATTTGCATCCATTCTCCTTTGGGTTCCAAGCCTTCTATATCCTCCGGGCCTATCCCCAGCATACTGCCCATGGCCAGGGCCATACGCTCCAATGAACCTTCCTTGATGTAAAAAGTCCTGGTGATTATCTCACCCGCAGTTTCTGCACCGTTCAGGTAGGTAATGAGTGCATCAATGTTGGGGATATTTCGCCTGAGGTCCGTAACATAGATAACGTTACCTCCCTTTTCGCTCTCTTCCAAAGATGGCAGCTTCTCACTCCCCGGCTCGCTGAGTTGCCGCTCAAGCACTCTCTCACTGACAGTCTCTCTCGGGGCAGGCTCTTCCCGGGGAATGAGAATGTATTCTTCCTTCTCTTGGGACTCTTCCCCAACTGTTCGCATTCTCGGTAAACGAATTTCCCCATAGGAGGTTATTACATTTTGCAGGGAAACATGTGCCTCTTCAGGGGTAAGATATGTTAGAAAGTATTTCTTGGTTATCAACTGATCTTCCAGGTTGTCAATCGTGCTTACTAATTTCTCTATCTTCTCCAGATTCTTTTCTACATCCGTCACCAGGAAGCTGGAGGTATCCTCCTGGATCTCCAGCTCTCCCTTATCAGAGAGAACCTCCTCAGCTTTTTCCGCTAATAAGTTAAGAGGAGCAAATCTTATCCGGTATCTTTCCTTTTTAGGAATGAAGCTATCCTCTTTTTGGATAAGTCTTCCTAACTTGAAAAGATAATAGGAGGTATCTTCTATACTGATAAGGCTTCTTTCCTCATCCACCTGAAGATTTCCTTCAGGGGAAAGATTCTCCCTTAAAAGAAGAGCAAGATCTTCTATTCGGGCATACTTTATGGGGAAGCTTTCTTTTCTCATCTGTTTTTCTGGACTGTCCAGATCTGCCAAAAGATTCCCTGCTTTCTCAAGATAATAGGGGGTATCTGTAACAGCGAGCTCATTTCTCTCTTCATTCATCTCAAAGGTTCCTTCAGGGGAAAGGTAGCCCTTTAT
>JAUVZN010000097.1 GCA_030602545.1 Candidatus Aerophobota bacterium | reverse complement strand
TTTTTCTTCTCCAGAATCTTTTCTATCTCGCTTACCCTTCCCCTTAATATTTCCTCGAACTTCTTGGTAAGTTCCCTTCCTATTACCATCTGACGGTCCCCCAGTACCTCCCGAATCTCGGAGAGAACATCGCTTACTCGATGAGGTGCCTCGTAAATGATTATGGTTCTTTCTTCCTCTTTTAGCTGGGTCAGTTTTTTTATCCGATTGCCTTTCTTTCTCCCTAGAAACCCCTCAAAAACAAAACTGTGAGTAGGAAGACCTGAAGCTACTAGGCCAACAATTAAAGCAGTAGGGCCCGGAATGGGAACTATGGTAATCTCCTCCTTTACGGCTTCTTTTATCAAAGAGTATCCAGGGTCAGAGATTCCCGGCATCCCTGCCTTGCTTACCAGAGCAACATTTGCTCCATCCTTCAGGCGTCTTATAAGGTAAGGAATCCTCCTTATCTCATTGTGCTGGTAAAAGCTGATAAGGGGAATATGAATATTATAGTGGGAAAGGAGCTTACGGGTATGCCGGGTATCCTCAGAAGCAATAAGATCAACTCCTTTAAGAATCTCAAGGGCCCTTAAGGTTATATCCTTTAAATTCCCAATAGGAGTCCCTACCGGATAAAGAATCCCTTTCTTCTCCATTAACCCTTTCTCCTTCCCGGGTCAGCTCCTCCTCAGCCAAACTCGAGCTTAAGACTTCTTCTTTTGATTATACTACAGCGGTCTTTTTGAAGGAATACCCACCCGGCGGGGATAGCCTGGAGGGGTAGCCTCGATCTTTTCAATGCGCAGAAGATATCTCTCGTCCCCGCTCAAAGGGAGCTTAAAATGGAGGATTCGCTCCACCCTGCCCCCCAGTACAGACAAAGCCTTAGAGCTCGCCTTGATCTCTTCCTTTACCTTCGGTCCCTTCTGGACAATAAGATAGCCCCCAATTTTGAGGAAAGGAAGGGTGTACTCCAGGCTTACCTTCAGGCTAGCCAGAGCGCGACAGACTACATAATGGTAGCTTTCCCGCTCTTCCCCCTGAGCCCGGTCTTCAGCTCGAGCCCAAATGACCCTCACTTTTTTTAACTCAAGTGCCTTAACCAGGTACTCAAGGAAGGTCACTTTTTTTCGGGTAGATTCCAGGAGGGTGAGCCTAATCCGGGGCTGATAAATCTTTAAAGGAAGGGAAGGAAAACCAGCCCCGGTTCCCACGTCTATCATCTTGCTATCAAAGTCCTCTATCACCTTCGCACAGCTGATAGAATCGAGAAAGTGCTTAACTACTATTTCCTCATCTTTCTTTAGGCCAGTAAGATTCAGCCTCTTGTTCCATCTCTTAATCTCTTCAAGATAGATGGAGAACTTCTCTATTTGCTCAGAGGAAAAGGAAAGTCCTAGCTCATCTCCTCCCCTTTTCAAAATCTCAGCTACCCCGTCCATTTGCTCCCTCGCCCTTTCCTTAACCCCGGATGAATCCTTTGAGAAGTCTTAGTCCGAAGGAAATCAGGCCTGAGTGATAGTCGAACTCAACCTCCTTTTCCATAAGCTCTTTTACTTTTGGCCTTTCTCCAACAAACTTAAAGATCCTATCTATCTGCTTATCTGTAAGTCTCCCCAAGATTTTCCTGGCAAGCTTTCCCATTCTAAGTTCCTTTCCCAGCTTTGACTTCCAGAGTCTCTCATACTCACTCAGTTGGCGGTAACTCAAATCCCCTTTGCGAAAGGCCCTCTTGAGTACCTGGGTAGCTATCTCGGAACAGATAAGTCCATAGATAATGCCTCCGCCAGTGGTGGTTTTGACCTGTCCTGCTGCCTCCCCCACTGCTAGCACCCTGTCTTTCGCACTTCTTGAAATGGGACCGTAGGCTATGTGCTTGAGCAGCACCTTTGGAATACCCTCAACTCTCCCTTCAAGGGTCTCCTTAAGAAAATGCCCGAGGTAAGAAGCTCCCCTATTTCGAGTTAAGGTCCCCACCCTTGCCTGAGAATTCCTGAGGGGGACTATCCAGGCGAAGGAGCCAGGTGAGATGTGACTCCCCAAATATATCTCCGTCTCCCTTAAATCTTTTACCTTTATTTCTACCTGGGTTCCCTGAAGGAAAGCGGGAGGGTGAGAAAACCCCACCTGTTTATGAAGTTTGTAGCTCACCCCGGTGGCCAGAACCACAACTCTGCCTCTTATCTTTTCCAGGGATCCTTCCTTTTCACTCTGAACTTCACCAAAGTCCTTGTTTATCTCGATACTAAGAACCTTGTTCCTCAGCCTGACATCCACTCCTGCCTCTATGGCACCTCTTAAGATCTCCTCGTCGAAAAGGTCCCGATCTACCACATAGGCCAGGATACGGGAAGGCTTGTAGTCTATGGTAAAATATGAGGGTGAGAAGAAACACACCGATTTTATGCTAGAAATAATGGCCGCCTTGGGAAGATCAAATCTATCAAAAGCTTCTTTTCCTATAATCCCTGTGCAGATGACATCCCTGCCTACCTTCTCATCTTCCTCAAGAAGAACCACCTCCAGACCTTCTTCAGCTAGCCGCCCAGCAGTGAAGGAGCCCACGGGCCCGGCACCCACCACTATCACATCAAACATGATGCCCTCATCTCGAACCATATTCTCCTGTAAAGCCCCCTGCAGCACAAATTATAGGCCATACGAGGACCCCGTCAAGAAGGGTCTTACAAAGTCTGTTTTTGGTAGGGTAGGCTCAGGAGGATCTGTGTCAAGGTGGCAGGACAGAGAGCATCCTCACTCTCTGAAGGACACAGAAAGAAGACCCAGTCTTAGGAAAGCCAATACTAAAAGACCCACGATGAAAACCACGACAGCCAGAGAGGTAAGAGTGGGATTCTGAGCTAGAAGGATGGCGCAGCCGCCAAGGACAGCACTTATGATATAAATTACCAAAACAGCCTGACGGTGATTAAGTCCCAATTTAACTAAACGGAAATGGAAATGATCTGTATCCGGTTTAATAGGGCTTTTCTTCAAACGAACCCTTCGCCAGACGGAAAACAGTGTATCAAAAATGGGGACTCCCAGAATAAGGATGGGCACCATTAAAGAAAGAGCCGCCGCTGACTTTAGACCGCCCATAATGGCCACATTGGCCAGCACAAAACCAAGAAAATTACTCCCCGTATCCCCCATAAAGACTTTGGCAGGATAGAAGTTGTACTTCAGGAAACCTAAGGTAGCTCCCAGAAGAGCAATCAGGACTATAACACTAAACAGGTCTCCTCCCCGCCAGCTCACCATCACCAAAGAGATGCAGGCAATGGACGAAATACCGGCGGCTAAGCCGTCTAATCCATCTATCCAGTTAAGGGCATTAGTTAGCCCAACTACCCACAGCAGGGTAAGGGGGACGCTAAACATCCTCAGCCATATCACCCCAAAAAAAGGAACATCTATGTAAATTATCTTAATGCCAAAAAAAGCGGAAGTTACCAGGGCCGCTGCTATCTGCCAGCTCACTTTAACTGGAGCTGGAGCGCCCTTTATGTCGTCAACCAACCCCAGAACCAGAATCATACTGGCACCACAAAGCAAACCCACAAACTTGTAAGAAAAGGATGGATGAGGATTTCTGAAGAGAAT
>JAUVZN010000027.1 GCA_030602545.1 Candidatus Aerophobota bacterium | reverse complement strand
GCAAATGATATTTGCAACCGACTGGGCATGGATACAATATCTGCTGGTGCTTGTGTAGGATTTGCTATGGAATGTTTTGAAAAGGGGTGGATATCCAAGAAAGATACAGGAGGTTTATCCATTAGATGGGGGAAGGGAGATGATTTGATCCAGCTTCTGGAAAAGATAGGAAAAAGGGAGGATATAGGTGATCTTTTAGCTGAAGGTACTACCAGGGCTGCCAGAGAAATAGGCCAGGGAGCTGAGAAAATAGTTGCCCAGGTCAGGGGATTAGATATTCCAGCTTGGGATCCTCGTTCTTTTTTTGCTACAGCCATAAATTATGCAACAGGCACTATAGGGGCCTGTCATGAAAGGGGGATGTGTCCAAGTATTGAGTTAGGTCTACTTTTCCCCGAAATAGGCATCAAGGAAACTCCAAAATTTTTTGATCCTCCTGGAAAAGTAGATATCTGCATAAAATCACAAAATCTTTCTGCTTTGTTTAATTCCCTGGTGATATGTAATTATATGGTGGATGGAGGGGGAATGAGTTTAACCGAGATCCTTGAATGTTTTAGAGCTGTAACTGGCTGGGATTGGCCAATAAATAAGCTGATGGAGGCAGGAGAACGAGTCTATAATCTTCAAAGAATGATAAACATAAAAGATGCCAAGGGGAAAGAAGAAGACAAGTTACCGCCAAGGTTCTTTATCCTCGCTAAGACTGGATTTAGAAAAGGAATAGTCCCTCCTCTGGATGAGATGCTCAAAGAGTATTATATTAGACGAGGCTGGGATGAAGAAGGCAGGCCTACTCAAGAGACTTTGGAAAGACTGGGACTTCTTTATTAACTTATGTTAAAAATTACAAAAAATAAGGTGGTAGGAGAAGACAATGAACTCAGAAATGTTCGAGTTTGTAGCTCCCCGGTTAATTTTTGGGAATGGATGTATAAAAGAGGCGGGAGTGGTAGCGGAGGAGCTTGGAGCTACTAAAGTATTTATAGTTACTGACAAGGGCATTGTCAAAGCAGGATTGCTGGAGGAGTTAAAAAAATCGTTAGAGGATTCTGATTTAAATTATGAAATTTGGGATAAGGTCTCCTCTAATCCCAAGGATAATGAAACTGAGCAAATAGCAAAGGCTTATAAAGAAGCTGAGGCTAATTTGTTAATGGGAATAGGTGGTGGTAGTGCAATGGATGCAGCCAAGGCAGCGGGTATATTAGTTACTAATAAAGAACCTATTAACCAATACGAGGGGTGCAATAAATTTAAAAACCCTATTCCTGCACTAATTGCAATTCCCACCACTTCAGGCACAGGAAGTGAGGCTTCTATGTGGTGTGTAATTACTGATACCAGGAGAAATGCCAAAATGTCACTTGGAGGCCCTGGTATGCTACCTAAAGTAGCTCTGGTAGATCCAGCTCTTACTAAAGGCTTACCTCCCGATTTAACCGCAGGTACAGGGATGGATGCTCTATCTCATGCAGTGGAATCTTACCTTTCCACAGGGTCTATTCCTCCTTCTGATGCATTAGCTCTGCATAGCCTAAGATTAATAGCAGAAAATTTACCTCTTGCCGTAGCCAATGGAGAAAATATGGAGGCAAGGACTAACATGGCACTGGCAAGCTTTGAGGCAAACCTTGCAGCCAGCAATACCGGTTGCGGTGCTGTTCATTCTTTAGGTCATCAGCTAACCACTGATTTTGGTGTCCATCATGGGATCAGTATGGGAATAATGATGCCTTATGTAATGCAATTTAATATGATAGGCTGTATGGCTCGCATGAGAGATATTGCTGAGGCAATGGGGAAAGATACAAGTATGATGACCCATAGGGAGACTGCCCTGCAAGCAGCAGTTACTATATATGAGCTTCAGAAAGATATAGGACTTGCCACCAATTTAAAACAGGTAGGGGTAAAGGAGGATGATATTCCCAAAATATCAGAAAAAGCTTCCTTAGATGTGGATATGAGTACTAATCCCCGGAGAGCTACGGTAGAGGATATAAAGATGATCTATGAAATGGCTCTGGAAGAAAATATAGAGAAATAACAAATTCTCAAAGGAGGTAGTAAATGGCGGACCTAAAACAAATTGCTGAAAATCTAATTCAGGGAAAAGCGCCCCAGGTGAAAGAACTCGTGCAAAAGGCAGTAGATGAAGGAGAAGATGTTCAAAAAATTTTAAACGAGGGCCTTTTGAGAGGAATGAATGTCGTAGGGGATAAATTCAAGAAAAATGAGTTTTATGTACCAGAAGTTTTAATTGCGGCAAGAGCTATGAAAGAGGGGATGCAGATTTTAAGACCTCTTCTTACCGAGGAAGACATTAAAGGTACGGGAACAGTTGTTCTTGGAACAGTGAGAGGAGACCTTCACGATATAGGAAAAAATCTTGTGGGAATGATGTTGGAAGGAGCTGCATTTGGAGTTGTAGATCTGGGTGTTGATGTTGCACCTGAGAAGTTCGTCCAGGTAGCACAAGAAAAAAATGCGGACATTATAGGGTTATCTGCCCTTTTAACTACCACAATGCCAGCAATGAAGGATGTAGTTTCTTCTCTCAATAAATCTAATCTTAAAGGGAAGATAAAGGTTATGATAGGTGGGGCACCTGTCACCCAGGATTATGCCGATGAGATAGGAGCGGATGGATATGCTCCTGATGCAGCATCTGCTGTAGATAAGGCAAAGGAGCTTTTACCAGCTTAAGGTATTTAAATCTTTTCTAATGGTACCTGATAGCTGGAGGAGGCAATTAATGTGCACTATTGTTACTGCCCGAGCCCTTTTGGGAGAGGATGAGTTTTGCACAAATTATATATCCAGCTTCCGTGAAGGGAAGTTAGGGTGAACCTCTCAGGTAAAAGGACAGAGGGTACGATGTGAGAAGTCATATCCTCTTTTTATTTTTGTAGGCAAGAGATGTTCCAGCTAATTACAGTAGCCTTTTCTCCACCTTTGTCTCTCCTCAATGTAATTTCTCAGTCTCAAAGTCACTTGCATAGCAAAAAGTATGACATATTTATTCTGCATTGACACTGGAGAAAGGAGGGTTGACGGTGGAGCAACTTTTTGTATAATTAAAATCGAACAAGAATATATTTTATATATAACCGCCATGAAAACAGACACCAATGAACGAGTGGGGATGCAGAGAAAATCACCACTAGCCAGGCAAATTTATACCTCCCTTAAGGAAAAAATCCTCCTTGCGGAGTACCCACCTGGACAAATCTTGCAAGAGAAAGAATTAGCTGACCAATTTGGCGTAGGTAAAACCCCCGTCAGAGAAGCTTTAATATATTTAGAAGCGGCGGGGCTGGTGGAAAGGGTTCCTTACGGCACAACATACGTTGCTGAGATAGACTTTACCAAGCTCCGGGATACGTTTGAACTCAGAAATTCACTAGTAGAAATAGCAGGACAATGGGCTTCTAAAAGAGTTAGTCAAGAGGAGCTAAAGCAAATGGAAAACATACTACAAAGAATGGAAAATGAGACAGATCCAAAGAATTTGATGAGACTTGATTCGGAATTTCATGAACTTATAAACCAGGCTACTGGGAATCAAATGCTATGCAAAGCATTGGAGATGCTAAGGTACCAGGCTATGCGGGTTTGGGCTCTGGCACGGGATAAATCTTTCACTTTGGGATTTAAAGAGGATTTCCGAGAAACTATTGAGGCTCTCAAAGAAGGGAACAGTAATCTAACTAAACGTCTCTTGCGTAAGCACGCAGAGAAATTCATTCGTGAAATTCGGAAACAGTTATAGAAACTCTCCCTTTCTGCATGACCGTTTTAAACCTGTAGTATGGTTGTATCAATAGGCTTTGAGTTGTAATTTCTTCATATTAATGAGGGTTGGGTCTGGTAGGGGAAAATTTGCCTAAGCATACTGCCGAGACAAGCGCTCCCATAACGATAAAATGCAAAACAATTTAAACTCTTTTGCTCTGGAGAGGAGGAAACCGAATGAAGGTAAGAGTAGCTGCTATACAAATGGAGGTAGGAGGTAGCAAAGAGAAAAACCTTGAGAAGGCATTGAGTTTGCTAAATAGGGCTGCGGAGGAAGGATGTCAGGCCGCATGCTTACCTGACTATTTTCTCACCGATACCCCTACTCAGGATCAAACAATAGAAGATATAAGGAAGTTAGCCGAGCCAATACCTGGTCCTACCATAAGCGAGTTTGCCGAACGAGCCCGCAAACATAAGATGTATATTGAAGTAGGAAGTATTATTGAAGACGCAGAGGATGGTAACCTCTACTCTACCGGTGCCTTTATTGGTCCGGATGGGAAGCTCATGGGGAAAGTTCGTAAGTCCCATCCAGAGAACGCTCCGGCCAAACATGAAATTGGATGTGGAATTTCGCTTGGTCCGGGAGACTACCCTGTTTTCGACACGGAAATCGGGAAGATAGGGATTATGCTGGATATGGATGGTATAGCGGTTGAAGTCCCCAGAATTTTGGGGTTGAAGGGAGCGGAGATCATTTTTTGGCCAGTGAATTTCAGTGCAGGATTCACAGAAAACACACGCCTTGCAGCTAGATTTTACTCAAAATGTACCGGGGCCTACGTCGTTTGTGCCTGCCGAGTGGGTTGGCATAAAGATGTACCTGTACATGATTGGGCTTTTTTTGGTGAGTCAAGAGCTAGTCTGATATTCGGAGGCGGGAGTGGCATAGCCAAAGGTGGTTATTACATCGCATCCGTACCTGATTTCTCTGAAGGACTTGCCATTGCTACCATAGAACCAGATCAGGTAGCTGGAGCAAAGAAGAAGGCCCTGGCTGTTATGCCCTATCTAAGACGACCCGAGACCTACGGCCCCCTTACCGAGATCGAATGAGGGAGAATTCTGATGAAAGAGAAGATGCTGGCTATAGAGTTTGAAAGGGGCGGGTGTCTTAAGGCAAAACTGCTGGATGAAGAAGCTCCTCGAACCTGTGAGGCAGTATGGAGGGCCTTGCCTTTGAAAGCTAAGGTTATACAAGCGCGATTTGCTGGTGAAGAGATGTATTTCAAGACAGAGATTAAAGCAATCCCTGAGAATGAGACAGATCCCAAGGTCGGTGATATAGCTTTTAATCCTAACCCCCAATGGAGAGCTATATGCCTCTATTATGGGGATAATATAAGATCAAAGAATCCCTTTAATCTCTTTGCCCGAATCCTGGATGACAAGGAAAAACTTAAAGAGATAGGGGAAAGGGTATGGCTGATGGGAACAGAAGCGGTGAGAGTAAAAGCCCTATGAGTAGCCCCCGAAGACATTCCTTATTCGATTATTTTTGATAAGGAAGATAGGAAGGTGAACATCTATTTTGAATAAAAATGAAGAAAAGTTACCGTATGGATTCTAAAAAGCCTGTCATACTTAAACCTTTTGGTTCAGGTAAATGGGAAAAGGAAGCCTTTGCTAAGATAGCCGACGTGCGTGATAACAAATGTTCTACTGAAGAGGAGCTCATAGAAGCAACTAAAGATGTAGACATATTAATTGCCGATGTGGACATCACCGTTACCGGCAAGGTGATCCACAATGCCCATAATCTTAAAGCTATTGTTTGCTCTAGCATTGGTGTAGATTTTGTGGACATCGGAGAAGCTACCAGAAAAGGAATTTATGTTACTAATCAACCTGATTTCTGTGTTAATGCCGTAGCTGAATACACCCTGACCATGATCTTTCTTTTGCTGAGAAAAATACCCCTGGCGGAAAAACAAGCGAGAGAGGGAAGATGGCAAATGAGAGAGTTACTAAACCGTTATGAATTTAAAGGGAAGACTTTGGGCATAATTGGACTGGGAAAAATTGGAAAGCTAGTTACCGAGAAAGCGAAGGCTTTGGGTGCTAAAGTGATTTCTTACGATCCTTATGTAAGTGAGGTAGCAGGGGAAAGATTAGGAGTGAAGATGATGGGACTTGATCCACTGCTGAAGAATTCAGACCTTGTATCCATCCACACTCCTCTGGCAGATGAAACAAGGAAGCTAATGGGTGAGGCCGAGCTTAAAAAGATGAAAAAAACCGCTTATCTTATTAACGTTAGCAGGGGAGCTGTTGTTGATGAGAGAGCATTATACAAGGCTTTGAAGGGTAGGTGGATAGCCGGAGCGGCGGTAGATGTTCTGGAGAAAGAACCACCAGATATTCATAATCCTCTCTTAGAACTGGAAAACATAATTGTTACTCCCCATATAGCGTGGAATACTACAGAGGCCAAAAAGAGAGTGAGGCAAGGAGTAAGGAAAGAGGTGATGAGGATTATAAAAGGAGAAGTCCCCACAAATCTCGTCAATAGGGAACTAATAAGAAAAGTCACGTAAGAAAATATCCTTGAAATCTTGAATAAAAGAAAAAAATGAAAAAGTAAGAATTAAGAGGTTTATTAAGACAGGAAGACAGATGCTGGAAGTCAATTACGCAGGTCTTAGGCTAAAGAATCCCATCATTGTTGCATCGGCCACGCCTAGTATGAGCTTGGATGGCTTGAAGAAGGCAAATGACAGTGGGGCCGGGGCAGTAGTCATTAAATCCGTGGTCTTCCCAAAAAAGTATCTAAAGAATATGGAATATGTTGAGGGTAGACCTGCAGGATTAAAGCCATCCCCAAGATTCCTGCTTCTTAATCAGGGGGAGACTTACAACTCATCCTTAACAGATAAAAGAGCCTATTTTACTCTTTTTAGAGTAGGGGAGCCCTATCTAAAACCTGATGAGGCAGCAGAAATGATTGAGAGGGGGAAGAAAGATATCGATATTCCCATTATAGGGAGTGTCGCCGGTGCTGTAGATGACTATGAGGAATGGAAGAAGTTGGCCAGAATTATGGAAGATTCTGGAGCAGATGCCATTGAGCTGAATCTCCATTGTATTCCCGTAGTGAAATACACAAACTCTAAAATAGTGAGAGCGGTTAGGCAGGCAGTAGCTATACCGGTTATAGCAAAGCTTATGTGTGCCTGGGAGAATCCAGAGAGTATAGGGCCCGAACTTGAAAAGGCTGGAGCCAGTGCCATTACAGCTGTTGGTACATTTGGTATGCCTGTGATGGAACTAGACGTGGAAACACCAAGAATTCTCCTTCAGCCCTCTTACTATGGTGCCGGAGGACCGTGGCTTAGACCAGTAGGTCTTGCCTTTGTCTCAAAGCTAGCTAAGGTAGTTAAAATTCCAATTTCTGGAGTTACCGGAGTAGTGAGTTGGCAGGACGCTGTGAAGTATATATTAGTAGGAGCTACTACTGTTCAGGTTTGTGCAGCTATTTACGCAAAAGGCTATAAAGTACTGGGTGAGATTACGCAGGGGATAAAAGAGTTTATGGAGAGAAAAGGGTATGAGAAAATTCAGGATCTTAAGGGATTTCTGCAAAAAGATATTCTGCCCAGAGAACATTTGGAATACGACCCTCCCATCAGGGCACTGGTTGATGAAGACCTCTGTAATGGTTGTGGAGACTGTAGAGAAAGCTGCTTTTTTGAAGCAATAACTGTTGAAGATGATCTGGCTAGAATTGAAGCGGAGAGGTGTGATGGATGCGGCCTCTGCGTGAGCATCTGTCCTTTAAGAGCAATAACCATGAGGAAAGTTTAGGTCTTTAGCAAGAAAAGAGACAAAAATAGAGCTAGGAGGAGGTGAGAGATAAGAAAATAAATAGATCATTAGCCGGGAGTAAAGGAAAGCTTTCAAAGAGAGAAGTGTCAAAAGATTAGTTTCTCTTTTCAGGAGCTTTCAGGGAAAAATGAACTATTCGGATGAGTAAGGAGGTTAAAAGAAAATGTTTGACTCAATGAGAAGAAAGAAAGGAACGCTGGTTCTTTTTCTGTGCGTGGTATTGAGTTTTGGAACTCTTCAAGGAGCGGCCTTGGCTCAGGAGAAGTACCCGGTCAAGCCTATCCAGATCTATGTGGGATTTTCTCCTGGTGGCACATTTGACCTTTGTGCCCGCATGCTCTCGAGCATAGCCGAAGAGTATATGGAAGGCTCCATGGTGGTGGTTAATAAGCCAGGAGCGGGGGGAACCATAGCTGTAGCCGAAGTAGCCAAAGCCAAACCTGATGGTTATACCCTTTATCATACCGGCGTGACTACCATGCTTGTAGCGGGTTTGACTACGGATGTTCCTTACTCTGTGGTTGATGATTTTGTTCCTATTATAGGCCATACCAAGGGAGAGTATGGACTATGCGTGAGGGGTGACGCACCCTGGAGCACCTTCGAAGAGTTCGTCCAATATGCCAGAGAAAACCCGGGGGTGGTTACTGTAGCTTCAGCGGGGGTTAGGAATCCGGGTCATCTCCTCACAGAATATCTGGCTGCCGTGGAGGGAATAAAAATACAAATGGTTCCCTTCCTTGGAGGTGCCCCAGCCACAGCTGCTCTGCTGGGAGGACATATCACCGCTTTTGCCGCTGCCGGTACCCATCCTCCACTGGTCGAAGCCGGCAAATTCAAACTTCTGCTCCAATACGGAAGCGAGCGTCTCAAAGCAGCCCCTGACACCAAGACGGCTCTAGAGCTAGGCTATGGGGTTTCTATTGACCAAGAGTATATGTTTCTGGCACCTAAGGGTACCCCGCAACCTATACTCGAAAAACTGGAGGATGCCTTTACCAAAGCCGCTGAGAGTACATCATATGTTAGGTTCTTGGGGAAAATAGGCCTGGGGCCTAGATATATGAACAGCTCTGAGGCAAAAGAATTCATGGTCAGAGAATACAATGGGTGGAAGAAAGTTCTGGAAAAAATAGGTTTTGAAAAATAACAACCAGACTGGGACCTCGGGAAATATCAGGCAGGCTTTCTTTTCTTACTGCTCCTTGTTTTTATGAGATGAAAAAGAGAGTCCTCTCTGAGCACCGAGAAAATCAGGTATTCAGGGGTGGAGAGATATTACTTCACCCCTACAAGAAGTTTTTGAAGGAAAAGGGGATAGAAAAGAAGAGGTTAGACTGGCTAGCGTGAAGTTCCAAGAAAAGTGAATTTGTAATCCTAAGTTATGGAGTATTGAATGAAGCAAGATGTAAAGATCGGGCTGGTGTTAGGAGCTGGGAGCATCCTGTTTTATTTCTATGTTATTCCGGTTCAGGTGAAAGGGTACGAGGGACAAGGCATAGCTCTCCTACCTTCATTTATCCCCGGGGTTGCTGTCATTTCCATTATAGCCCTCTCCATCTTCATTTTGTTAGAGTCTATCTTCAAAAGAGAGGGTCAGGCGGCGGAAAATAAAGAAACGA
Organism: Candidatus Aerophobota bacterium; assembly: GCA_030602545.1. Taxonomy (GTDB): domain Bacteria; phylum Aerophobota; class Aerophobia; order Aerophobales; family AE-B3A; genus SOJT01. Next base: position 4,714 of record JAUVZN010000027.1, on the reverse strand, counting down.
GAATAATCAGGCCCAGAGGAATTCTTGCCTTTGCTATTATCGCCGGGAGCGTTTACCTCATCGACTTTTTTGGCTATCTCATCGGTACTTCTATTACTTTGAGTCTTCTTCTTTTTTATTTTGGGGTGAGGGACTGGAAAACAATCCTTTTGATGGTAATTGGTGTCACTTCGACTCTTTACTTTCTATTCCAGAGATTGGCCAACGTCATGCTTCCTCCGGGAAGAATCTTCTAGATAAAAAATCAAGCTATGTGGGCTTATTTACCAAATCTTTTCAGTGCTATAGGGAGTTGGGAGAACCTTCTGGCCATAGTGGCTGGTGTCACTTTTGGCATTATAGTTGGAGCTACGCCGGGTCTGACCACTAGCATTGGTATGGCAATAGCCCTTCCCTTAACCTTTTATATGTCTCCTGTGGCTGCTATCTCCTTTCTCATAGGAATCAATAAAGGGGGTGTATATGGGGGATCCGTATCCGCCATTCTTCTCCGCACCCCGGGAACCCTGGCCGCTGTTACCACTGTTTTTGATGGATATCCCCTAGCCCAGAAGGGTAAAGCGGGTAAGGCTCTGAAAATGGCCATCGATGCTTCTGTAATTGGGGATGGCTTCAGCGACTTGGTTCTTATTTTTTCCGCTCCCCTTTTTGCCTCCTTGGCTTTGAAAATGGGGCCTCCAGAGATATGTGTCTTGATGCTTTTTGCTCTGACTTTTGTGGCCGGACTCTCTGGAAGGTCGCTATATAAGGGTCTTATCGCTGCCGCTCTGGGTTTTCTCTTTGCCACCGTGGGAATAGATCCTATAGTAGGCACTCCCAGATTTACCTTTGGTATCTTCGAGTTACGCCGGGGGATATCCCTCCTTCCCGCCCTCATCGGCCTTTTTGCCATATCCGAAATTCTCATTCAGGGAGAGAGAAAGCTTGTAGATTTAGGCAAGTCTGTGCTGAGGTTCTCGAGAAATCCCGATGATAACAGGGTTACCCTGGAAGATATGAAAACTTGTGGGATGACTATCCTGCGCTCCAGCATAATAGGCACTTTCGTGGGAGCCCTTCCCGGGCTGGGCTCAAGTGTGGCTGCCGCTTTAAGCTACGGGGTGGCACGAAAGATGTCCAAGCGGCCGGAGCTTTTTGGGAAAGGTTCCCTGGAGGGGGTCGCCGCTTGTGAGGCAGGGAATAACGCCACCGTGGGAGCGACTTACATACCTCTTCTCACCCTGGGTATCCCTGGGAGTGTTCCGGCAGCTGTTCTCCTGGGAGGCCTTATGATTCAGGGGATAACTCCGGGACCGCTCATATTTCAGAAGCAGGCCCATCTGATTTACCCCATATTTGGCTTGATGCTGGTGGCCAATTTGATCAATTTATTCTTGGGCAATATTGGGGCTAGATTTTTCCTTCACATTGCTAAAATTTCCAGAAGGATTATTTTTCCCATCCTCACCCTTGTCTGCATAACCGGCGTTTATACCATTAACAACAGCTTGCTAGATATTAAACTGATGATTGTTTTCGGTCTTTTAGGCTATCTTCTGAGGAAACTGGATTTTCCCCTTCTCGCCTTGCTTCTCGGGTTTATCTTAGAACCACACTTTGAGGTTTCTCTGAGGCAGTCCCTCCTCATGTCCGGGGGTAACCCCACTATTTTTCTGGTGCGACCTGTGTCTTTGATCCTGCTTATCTGTACCATCCTCTTTGTAGGACTGTTAGGTACATCTTATGGACGCAAGCTCGGGGCTGCCAAGGGAATCAAAGGCAGTTGATCTTTTAGAATTATAGTCTCCTTTTTTGTGAAACTCGCTCAATTTTTTAGCAATTTTTTGCTCTTTCCCTTGTCAGATACTTATTTAAGCAAAACTCCAAAAAATATCCAGGGCGCCACCCAAAGGAGGTACACCAATGCAAATAGCAAGAAGAATAGGGAGATTAGGGACTGAGACTGCATTTGAAGTTTTGGCAGAGGTAAACAGGCTCAAAGCACAAGGTCAAGATATTATAAGTTTTGCTATTGGAGAGCCTGACTTTGACACTCCCCAAAATATCAAGGATGCAGCAACAAGAGCGATCAGGGATGGTTATACCCATTATAGCCCTTCGGCCGGGATCCTTCCTTTAAGAGAATCCATAGCTCGCTATATCTCTAAAACCAGGGGTGTTGAGGTAGAGCCCGAGGAGGTAGTAGTTACCCCAGGGGCGAAACCGATACTTCTTGATAGTATCCTTTCCTGTGTTAATGAAGGGGATGAAGTGATATACCCAAACCCGGGCTTTCCCATCTATGAATCGGTTATAAATTTCATGGGGGCAAAACCAGTTCCTCTTCCTCTTTTAGAAGAGAGGAACTTCAGGTTTGATCCAGAAAATCTCAGGATGAGCATAACCCCAGAGACAAGAATGATTATCATCAATTCTCCTCAGAATCCTACCGGAGGTATTCTAACCCAGGATGACCTGGAAGCTATTGCCAGGATAGCTATCCAGAAGGATCTCTGGGTGTTGTCTGATGAGATCTATTCCAGAATGGTCTATGAGGGGGATTTCCGAAGTATCGTTTCCATCCCGGGGATGAAGGAAAGAACCATTCTGCTGGATGGGTTTTCCAAGACCTACGCCATGACCGGATGGCGATTGGGATTCGGCATAATGAGGGAGGAGCTGGCAGTTCATGTTGCTCGAATAGAGACCAATTCTAATTCCTGTACGGCAACATTTACTCAGTATGCGGGGATAGAGGCTTTAGAAGGCCCGCAGGAGGACTCCTTAGCTATGATAGCCGAATTCGAGAGGAGACGAGATCTTATCTATCAGAGGTTGAATGATATAGAGGGAATTAAATGTGTAAAGCCCAAAGGAGCTTTTTATATATACCCAAATGTAACTGAAGCCTGCCGAAATCTTGGTCTATCAGATTCGAGGGAACTTCAGCAGTACCTCTTACATAAAGGAGGTGTAGCTGTACTGGCCAGGAGCTGCTTTGGGCAAAGATGCAAAGGAGAAAAAGAGGAATATGTGAGGCTTTCTTACGCAACATCCAGAGAAAACATAGTAGAAGGACTGGGGAGAATTAAAAGAGCCATTGAATCTAGATCTTAAGTAAGAGGGAGAAGATCCTAATGCTAGAGGGTCATCAATGAAAAAGAGAAAGAGTTTATTAAGGGAAGTATCTGCAAAAGACGTAAACCTAGAGTACTCAGATTTCCTTGGGAAAAATATTTCTCAAGTAGATCCTGACATAGATCTTATCATCGGTTTTGAAGAAGAGAGGCAGAAAGACAAACTTATTCTCATCCCTTCGGAAAGTATCTGTCCCAGAGCTGTCCGAGATGCTCTTGGCTCGGTCTTCACCAACCTCTATGCCGAAGGCTATCCTCCCTTAAGGATGACCAAAGATGAAGAGGAAATGCTTCTAGATTTTAAACACCAGCTTACCTATTATCGCCGCTATTCTGACAGACGATTCTATAAGGGCACTGAGTATGTGAATTTTGTTGAGGCTCTGGCCCAGAGGCGGGCGGCCCAATGTTTTGCTACAGATAAAGATCCCCAAAATCCTGTAAAAATCAGCCCTGACGAGATTTTCGTCAACGTGCAACCCCTCTCCGGAGCAGCAGCCAACAATGCTGTCTATGAGGCTTTTGTCGAGCCTGGTGAGACTGTTATGGGTATGGCGCTACCCCATGGGGGGCACCTTACCCACGGCAGTCAGTTCAACCGGTCTGGCAAGCGCTATCACATTGTCCCCTATGAGGTCAGTAGAGTAACGGAAAGATTGGATTATGAGGCTATCGAGAGATTGGCTGTCCAGCACAGACCCAGGATGATAATTGCTGGCTACACCTCCTATCCCTGGGCTGTTGATTGGCAGGAGTTCAGAGAGATTGCCGATACTGTGGGAGCTATACTCCTAGCTGACATTGCCCATACTGCGGGAATGGTCATCGCCGGACAATATCCCAGTCCGGTTGGCTGTGCTGATGTTATCACTTTCACCACTCACAAGACCATTTGTGGTCCACGAGGAGCCGTTATTTTAACTACTGATGAGGATAGTGCCGAAAGAATAGACAATGCCGTCTTCCCCGGTGAGCAGGGTGGTCCTCATGTTAACAAGTTTGCTGCCATGGCCGTAGCATTTAAGATTGCTCAGACAGAGAAGTTCGGACGACTCCAGGAGAGGATTTTAGAAAATACTAAAGTCCTGGCCTCCTCCCTAATCAGGAGAGGTTTAAGGTTAGCTTATGGAGGAGGGAATACTCATCTTCTGGTAATTGATCTCAGCGCTGCCAAAACTAAGACTGGATTTCCTCTGAAAGGTGAAATAGCTGCCCGTATCCTGGATCTTTGTGGCCTGGTGGTCAATAAGAATACTATTCCTGGTGATGAGACGGCTGCTGACGCTAGTGGCATCCGCCTGGGAACTCCCTGGATTACCCAGCGGGGGCTGGGGAAAGAGGATATGGAGAAGTTAGCCGAGCTTATCCATCGGGTCATCGTCAGCATTCAACCTTTCAGTTACATAGGACTTAAGGGGAATCTCTCCAGGGGAAAGGTGGATCTTAAGATAATAGAGGAGGTGAGGCTAGAAGTGGCCGGGCTAATCCAGAAGGCAAAGTCATCGCCACCTACTCGAACCCCTAGTATTGGCTATCCTCATTATCATCACTCAAAAGAACTGCTGGTGAGGAACACCCCTCTTTTTTCTCAGCACAAG
>JAUVZN010000061.1 GCA_030602545.1 Candidatus Aerophobota bacterium | reverse complement strand
CATTTCACTCCTAAAAAAGACTTAGGGCAACATTTTCTCATAGATCCCCGAATACTGGACAGGATTGTGGAGAGCCTGCACCTTAAGATGCATGATGAGGTGCTGGAAATAGGAGCGGGCACGGGCACTCTCACAGAAAGACTGGCCCAAGAAAAGATCAGGCTATTAGCCGTCGAAGTTGACCAGGACCTCTGCCAGATCCTTAAGGAGGAGCTCAAAGACTATCCCAATGTAAAGATAATCTGTGAGGATATATGTCAATTTTCCTTCGAGGGGCGATTTAAAGGACCCTTCAAGGTTGTGGGAAATCTTCCCTACCAGATTGCCTCTTCCCTTCTCCTGGATCTGGTCAAAAGAGAGAATATTAGTTTGTTGGTAGTTATGGTGCAAAGAGAGGTGGCCGAAAGGCTTCTTTCTTCGCGGGGATGTAAAAAAAGAGGGATATTAACTGTGCTCATGGAGCATTATGCCCTCATAGAAAAGATCATTGATGTGCCTTCTCATGCTTTTATTCCTCCTCCCCGGGTGGCATCTAGCCTTCTCAGGATCGAGAGAAAGAAAATACATCGCCCTGAGGAAGCCCAAGTCGTCTTTAGGGTGGTCAAAGCAGCTTTTTCCTCCCGTCGCCGCATGCTCATCAATGCCCTATCCGGAGCATTGAAGAAGGACAAGAATTTCCTCAGGGAAAAACTCATGGAGGCAGGGGTTGATGAGAAACTTCGCGCTGAAGATCTAGCCAGTGAGGATTTCCTGAAACTCTCGCGAGTCTTGAGAGAGGAAGTCTACAAGAAGAAAAATTGTGCCTAGGCCAAGGAGTAGAACTTGCCTATAGTCACCATAGAATGGAAAAAGGGAAAGGTTAAAATTATTGACCAGACCAAACTTCCCCTGAGGCTCGTTCATATCTACTGTGAGGATGTGAAAACCCTGAGAGAGGCTATCTTTTCTCTCAAAATAAGAGGCGCACCAGCTTTAGGTATTGCCGGAGCTTTTGGAGTAGTTCTGGGAATGCAAAATTCTTCCGCCACCGATTTTCCCAGTTTTAGAAGAGAGCTGGAGGAAGTAATTGACTACCTTAGCTCCTCCCGGCCCACAGCGGTAGATCTTTTCTGGGCCTTGAAGAGAATGAGAAATTGCGCAGAAAAAAGTAAGGATCAGGAGATACCCCGGATCAAAGATGCTCTGCAGGAGGAAGCCCTTCAGATTATACAAGAGGACAAGACTCGCAGCCGCCAGATGGCAAAAGAGGGAGCGCATCTTATCAAGGATGGAGATAGAATCCTCACCCATTGTAACGCTGGAGCCCTGGTTACCGCTGACTACGGCACAGCCCTGGGAGTTATCTATCGAGCCAAAGAAGAGGGTAAGACAGTTACGGTTTTTGCGGATGAGACTCGGCCTCTCCTGCAGGGAGCTAGACTAACTACATGGGAACTCCTACAAGCAGGAGTCGAAGTTACACTTATCTGCGACAACATGGCAGGAGATCTCATGCAACGGAGAAAGATAGATAAAGTCCTGGTGGGAGCAGACAGAATAGCTAGCAATGGGGATGTGGCCAACAAGATAGGAACCTATACCGTGGCGGTGCTGGCCAAGGAAAACAAAGTTCCCTTTTATGTGGTCTGCCCCATCTCCAGTATTGACCTGGAGATTCCTTCGGGCAAAATGATTCCTATAGAACAGAGAAACTGCCAAGAGGTCACTGAATTTGGGAGAAAGAGAGTTGCTCCCCCAGGAGTGAAAGTTTATAATCCAGCTTTTGATATAACTCCTGCTCGCTACGTCACGGGGATAATTACGGAAAAAGGAATGTACAGACCTCCCTACAGAGAAACCTTAAAGGAGGTAAAAGGATGAAAAAAATTATTGACCGGGAGCAAGTAAGATATATTGCCCATTTGGCTCGACTTGAGCTAAGTGAGGAAGAGGAGAAAAAGTTTACCCGGCAGCTGGGAGAAATTCTAGCCTGGGTGGATAAGCTAAAAGAGCTGGATACCAGCGAGGTTCCTCTTACTTCCCATGCTCTTCCTCTGACCAACGTTTTTCGAGAAGATGAGCTCAAGAGATCCCTGTCAGAGAAAGAGGCCTTCTTGAATGCTCCTCAAAAGAAGAGGTCTCATTTTCAGGTACCCAAAGTCATAGGTGATTAATACACTCTGCCTTTCCAGAATCCTCTCACTACAAAGATCAGGAAAGCTAAACCGCAGTTATACAAAGGGGCAAGAAGGGCAAGGTAGGTTAACTTTCCCATAGCAAGAGAGGAAAAATGGAAGAGAAAAGACAAAAGAGACAGGGTGAATTCATCCAAAAGGGACAAGATCCCCACAGTCATGAGAAGAAGAAGCACATTCTCCTCATACACCCTCTCCCGAATCTCTCCGGTAAGATACCCTACTAGGCAGAGACTAAAAGCACTTAACCCCAAGAGGGGCGAAAAAAATATATCATTGATGAGGCCGATAGCAAAGCCAACTAGAAGCCCCTCTTTCCAGCCTCTTTCCCAGGCCCAGAGAACCACCAGGATGAGCAGGAAGTCCGGTCTTCCCCATTTTATTCCCCCCCCTACCACAGCCACCTGGAGGACGAAAACAATGGTAGTTAAGGTGGCAAAAACGGCTAATTTCTTCATTCTTTAATGACGAAAAGTTCTTCCAATCTCCCGAAATCTACGCTAGGGGTAACTTCCACCTCCAAAAATAATCGATGAGGGTTTTTTCTTATGCGGGAGATGGTTCCTACCTGGATACCCTTAGGAAAAAGACCCCCTACCCCCGAGGTCACCACCTTATCGCCGATCTCGATGGGGACTTTCCCCAGAAGGTACTGGAGCTCACATACCCCCTCCAACCCCTTTCCTGTAAGAATAGCTAAATCTCTGGTTCTTTGATCTATCACCCCTACCTTACTTCGCTCATCCAGAATGGTTAGAACCCTGGACTGATGGGGATAAACCTCAACTATCCTGCCCACCAGACCTTCGGCATTGGCCACCACCATATTCTTCTTCATCCCTTCCTTCTTTCCTTTGCTGATAAAGACAACTTTGAAGAAACTGCGAGGAGGGTAGGCAGTAACCTCTACAGGCAGAAGCTGGTGGGTATGTTCCTCTTTGAAACCCAGCATCTTTTTCAAACGCTGGTTAGAGGCAATGATCTCCTGGTAATAATTTCTCTCCCGGAATTTTAGTTCAGCCAGCTCTCTTTTCAGGAGGCGATTCTCCTCCTGAAGCTTCTTATTTTCCTGGAGATTTATTATGAGTCCAGTGAGCCAACCCTGAAGGTGAAATCTGGCTGACTGCAGGCTAGCAACAGGTAGATAAATCTTCTCTCTAACAGTCTGGGGTGCAAGTCCTCCTTCGAACCCTGAAGCTAGCATCAAAACAAAAGATAGGGTAAGAAATCCTATCAAATAAACTATCTTGAAATGGACCTTCAACCTTGACCTTCCCCTGTTCTAACCAAACCCCCCTTGCGGCTTTTGGGTTAGATGGATACTCACTAAGGTCGCTTGCATAATGATATTCCCCTGATAGTGTCGGGCAAAGCATCGAGGGAGGAGAGAGCTCTCTGAATAGATAGGAGATACAACAATATTTCCTGAGGCTTCGCCAAAAAAGGTTAGCGTTCAAGATCAGGGAGTCATCTCTACCAAAGATAAGAAGTGCCGATTTTCCAAGAGCTTCCCTATCCCCATAACCACTGAAAGTAGAGGCTCCTCAGCCAGATGAACGGTGAGTCCAGTCCTCTGGGATATATACTTATCCAACCCTCTAAGACAGGCTACTCCTCCAGTAAGATATAATCCTCTTTCCATGATATCCCCGGAGAGTTCGGGCGGGCTCTCTTCTAGAGTGGCTTCAATCATCTCACAGATGGTGTCTACAACTGAAGAAAAGATACTACTTACCTCCTCCGAATCGATCTCTATCTCATTAGGGAAGCCAGTATTCAGATCCCTGCCTCTTACTTTCATCTTCTCATTGTGAGCAGGCACACAGACACAACCTATTTCTATTTTTATTCGCTCCGCCATTTGTTCTCCAATAACTAAGCTGTGATGATCCCTGAGGTGCTGAATCACTGCCTGATCCATCTCATCTCCAGCAATTCGGATGGTTCGACAAATGACCACACCATTAAGGGAGGTTATGGCAGCTTCGCTGGTACCCCCTCCTATGTCAACAATTAAGTTACCCAAGGCTTCAGAGATGGGCAAGTTCGCTCCAATAGCAGCGGCTACTGGCTCAGCTACCAGGTGAACTCTGCGGGCCCCTATTTGCATGGCGATTTCCACCACCGCTCTCTTCTCCACTTTGGTAGCTTGAAAGGGAACACCAATAATCAGCTTTGGTCCCATAATCGAACGACGGGGCTGAACCTGGTCAATGAAATATCGCATCATCTTCTGAGCAATATCAAAATCTGCGATAACCCCGTCCTGCATAGGTCTCACAGCAACAATATTCTCCGGGGTTTTGCCCACCATCTCCTTAGCTTCTTTGCCTATGGCCAGGATTCTTCCATCCTTGCGACCGATAGCCATTACAGAAGGTATATTAAGGACTATCCCCTTCCTTTTGGCATAGACTAAAGTGTTGGTAGTCCCAAGATCTATCCCTAAATTGTCACCCCATATTCTAAAGCTAAACATATTCCTGCCCATACTAGTATTGTATCGAGAGAAGGAAAGAAAGTCAATCTCACCATTTGAATCATTCAAGATAGTGACATATGCCACTATTTATCATTAGTTCATTCATATTGTCAGATTATCTTTTCTACGGGATAGTATTTCAATCCTTGGGATTCAGCCACCAACTGTTCCTCCTCCTATAACTACTACGTGGGCAGGAGGAACTCCCGGGGCTCCTATATGTGCTGCTATTTTACCGGCGATTTCACTCATAGGCACAAGGAGGGGCAGGGTACCATCCTCTGTCTGTACGGTCTCATAGGCGATAGCAACAATTCCACTTTTCATAAGGGCACGGGTAAGTTCGGGATTAGAAGCAAGATGTAGATAAGTAAAAAGAATCTGCCCTTCTTTAAATAGATTGTACTCTGAAGGTAAAGGTTCCTTAACTTTAAGTATTAGCTCTGCCTTATCAAATATTTCCTCTTTAGTTTCTGCTATCCTGGCCCCAGTTTTTTTATATTCTTCATCGCTGATACTACTGCCCTCACCGGCAGATTTCTCAATAAATACCTGGTGTCCTTCAGCGGTGAGAGTTCTCACTCCTGCTGGAATAATAGCTACCCTGTATTCCTCCTCTTTGATCTCTTTTGGTACGCTTATTATCATTAAGATTCCTCCTTCCTAAAGAATATTCTTGTATTTTTCTTATTACTTCCTTCTTTCTTTGACTATCTCCGCCAAAATACTTAAGGATATTTCTGCTGGCGTTTTGGCTCCAATATCCAACCCCACAGGAATATGAACTCGCTTTACATTTTCTTCCGAGTACCCAGCACCTTTTAAATACTGTAAAGTTTGCTTAACTTTTCTTTTGCTACCAATGCATCCAATATAACCAGCTTTTGATTTTAGCACTTCTTCTAGTACTTGTTCATCATATCTGTGGCCATAGGTAACTACAACTACATTAGAGTTTTCATTAATAGTAAGGTTAGAAAATACGTCTTTAAAATCCCCACAGATGATCTCATCGGCTAAGGGAAAACGAAACTTGTTGGCATATTCTTTGCGGTCATCCACTATAGTTACATTAAATCCTAACACTTTTGCTATCTCTAAAAGAGGCTTAGCTATATGTCCTCCTCCGGCAATAATTAAATTTGCCTCTCCTGGAATAACATTAATAAAAATAATAACTTCCTGTTTTTTGGTTTCTTCTAAGATATAAGTTCTTAACCTGGGAGAGCCTTCTTTAATAGCTTTTGAGGATTCTGGAACCACTAATTTTTCTATTTTTTCCATTCCCAGGCTTCCCATAGCAGTGCCATCAGAAGTTATTAGCATTTTTTTACCGATGAAGGATGAAAGAATTTCCTTACCCGAGATTATTATAGCTAAAGCAGATGTTCTTCCTGAGCCAGCCTCATTATCTAAATCTTCAAAGAAATCTTTTCCTTCCCCCACAGGCTCAATAAATACTCTCATCTTTCCACCACAGACCATCTCAGTATTCCCTCCCTCCGTAAGAAGGTAGTCCTTTAACATAGGACGGTTTTCACGCAAAGTTAAGATTGCATCCTGGGTTATCAGTCTTTCTGCATTTCCTCCTCCAACAGTTCCTGCAGTGCTTCCGTCTGAGCTAACTACCATCATAGCTCCAGCTACCTGGGGTGTACTTCCCCAAGTAGCTACTACTGTTACCAAGGCTAAAGTTTTATCTTGAGAAAGCAGACCATAAACGTCCCTAAAAATGCTCATAATCCGCCTCTCCCTTAGTAAGAAAATGAGAACAAAATTTATTATATTTTTCTGGAGTATCTATGTTAAGAATTACTCCTTCATCTTCTACAGGTAAAAATATAGTTTTTTCAGCATGGCCTCTAACCACATACCTTGCCCCTTGATCTAAAGGAGCCTTCATTAATTCTGAGAAAAATAAAGAGCTGAAAATCACCGGATGACCATTCTTTCCCTTATAAGTAGGAATAATGATTTTATCTTTCTCTTGAAGAAATCTATTTCTTAAAAGCTGATAAGTTCCTTTTTTTACCGAAGGGTGGTCTACTAAAGCTAACAAAATTCCTTTGCAATTTGGTGAAACTTTTCTTATTGCTGCTCTTAGAGAAGAAAGTTGCCCTTTTTCATATTCTTGATTAATAACAATTTTCACCTTCAAATTTAAGGGGACCAGCTTCTTTTCAATTAAATTAGCCTGGTATCCTAAGACTAATATTATTTTATCACAAACAAGATGAAGATTTTTTAGAATCAAAGAAAGAAATGTATCTCCTTTTCCAGATCGTTTAGAGGGCAAAGCTAAAAGTGCTTTCAAACTGCCCATTCTTTTTGACTCACCCGCTGCTAGAAGAATCCCGGATAACATTTTTCCCCCTTAATTTGCTAATAATTTTGCCACTAATTCATTCCCGAC
>JAUVZN010000085.1 GCA_030602545.1 Candidatus Aerophobota bacterium | reverse complement strand
ATGGGGAACCAGAACAAATTCAAGCTCGCCATCTCTTTCACGAATGCGAGAGGTAGCCTCAGGCTTTAATCTTCCTGAGCGGTTGATATAACCCATCCTGAAAAGCTCAGCCACAATGTCTATCAGACCTGATCCACATAGTCCCCTGGGTTTAATATCACCAATGGTAGAGAATTCTATCTGGTGGGCATCTATTATCTTGACTTTTTCAATGGCTCCTTCAGCGGCTCTCATGCCATCCTTGACCCCACTTCCTTCAAATGCGGGACCAGCAGAAGCCGAGCAGCAGATCATCCATTCCCGATTGCCCAGTACCACCTCTCCATTAGTTCCTATATCTATGAGCATGGTGATAGAGTCCGCTTGATTGATACCAGTAGCCAGGATACCTGCGGTTATGTCTGCTCCCACCCAGGCACCTATACTGGGCAGGCAGTAGAGAAGACCCCTGGGATTAATCTTTATTCCCACCTCAGCGGCCCGGATGGGTGGTGGTAAAGTAGAAGCAGCCACGTAGGGTTCCCGTCTGATGTGAGAGGGATCCAGACCCAGAAGAAGATGCATCATAGTGGTGTTTCCGGCGCACAGAATCCCCATGACATTGTGGAGTTCAACCCTGTTCTTAGAAATGAGGGAAGTGATGAGGTTGTTAATATCATTGACTATAGCTTCCCTTAGTCTGTCATAACCTTTGAGCTCCCCGTAAATTATTCTGCGGGTTACCTCTTCCCCATAGACACGCTGAGAGTTGTAAGTAGCTTCGGCATCAAGGGTCTTAGAATTATTCAAATTCAACAGGTGAGCCACTACTGTAGAGGTACCTACATCTACAGCCACGGCGAAATTGGTTTTGGTAGTATTTCCCTCCTCTATCTGGATAACCTCAGTTGTTCTTCCTCTCATTCCTATGGTGGCGGTGATCTTTCCTTTGCTTATTCTCACTATCTGAGGGATCTGCCGGATGACTTTGAGGCCGGTCTGCATTATGGTGATGTTTTTCTTTCGTCGGATCTCCCGGTAGATGCGCTGCTGATCGGCTAGACTATCATGAAGGGTGGGCGGGGGAAGTTCCAGATATATTTTCTGGATAAGAGGGTCGTATTTGAAGAAGACCTTATCTTTAGCGGCAGGATAAAACGCCCGAAAGCGCTGAGAATCTCTATCTACCAGAATCTTTCTCTCTTCAATTCGGGACTCCGGCGGAACTTCAACCTCTACGTTTCCTTGTACCGTGCTCTGGCAGGCTAGAGCATATCCCTTTCGGATTTCATCCCGGTTGAGGAGAGTAGTGGGATTAGTGTTGACCCTGCCCTCTTTAATAATGAGGCGACATTTTCCGCAAATGCCGTCTCCTCCACAGATACTGCTAACAAAAACTTCTGCCTTCCTGGAGGCTTCTAATAAGGTGCTACCCTTCTCTACTTCGACCTCTTTATCTTCCGGTCTAAAGATAACTTTGAATTTTTCAATCTTCACCTTCGGTTATGTTTTCCACTCCTTTCTCAGAAAGGAAGGTATTCGGGAAGCTTCCTCCGGGCCTATGATGGCCTGCCAGGGAGATTCTTCTTCTATTTCTGCCCGAAATACCGCCACCAGTCCAGGAATAATTATCTTGTTGTGATTGACTTTTTCTTTCACTTTTTGTTTCTCCAGAGTCTTAATTACTTTTTCCGCAGACCACTTGTCTCCAGCATAGGCATTAAGGACACCCAATCCTTCCGTATCCACCACCGAGATGAAAGAGGGGACTTTGCTACTTTCTACCTCTCCCTCCACGGTGAAGTAAGTCAGGGAAAAATTGGTAGTTACCAATACGGGAGAGTCAGCTCCCGGACTCCTAATTTCATAGAGTTTTGCCTCCACAGTATTGGGAACCTGTGGGTCTGTATAGATATTCTGTCTTACGGTAAGCAGAGGAAGAAGCTGCCATTTCTCTTTTCCCTCCATAACCACAATACCCCCGTATTTAGATATATAGGTGGTGGCCTCAGCCACTTCCTGGAAGGGGCTCTTCTCATGCGTGAAAACTATGGTAGGATAACCCAGAGGACGAAAATTCTTCTCCAGAGCCAATCTCCTCATCTTGGTAAAGCTGCCGAGAGCCTCAGCTAAATCACCTGAGTCCAGATCCAGAACCATATCTTCTGTTCCCCTGTTCTTGATCTTCTGAGTGAGATCAGCCAGATCCTCCAGGGTTTGGCCTTTTACTACCAGGGGGCACCGGTGCTCTTTGGCCAGATCCGCCATCTCTTCCCAGTTCTCCTGGTTAGCCGCATACAGAAGAGGATTATCTTCAGCACTTACCTTGAGCGCCGCCTGCATAGCCCGAGGGTTTTCAGATAACAGAATAAGGGGAAGAGCGGAACTGTCCATCACTCTCTTAACCACTTTGGCGAAAGATTCTGGCTCCCCCGAGGTATGCTCCAGGGCCAGAAGATCTACTCCAATTTCCTCTCCCACCCGGGTAAACTTGAGATTGTTTATGTCTCTAATCTCCTGGTCGAGTTTATTCTCTGGTACATCTTCTCTTACTTTAATAGCGACCAGGCTGGGATGATAAAATTTCTCCTGGTGTCGGAAAAGGACGGTTTCCTGTCCTATTTTGAGTTCGTGCTCACTTTTGCCGATCCTGACCAGCCTCATGGGAGGAGCAGAAGCCTCATCAAGTTTAGCTTTAGCTTCCTCGCTCACGTGGGGACACTGATCCAGGGAAACCCGCTTGGCTGCCAGTTGCATGGCAAAAGCCATACAAGTAGGAAAATTACAATCACCGCAGTTAGTCTTGGGTAAGTTTTTATAGATCTCTAACCCGGTTAAGGCCATTACCTTTCCTCCTTTACATAATTGGTTCCATAGAGAGGGCAGGGTGTTTTTTATCCTGCAGGAACCTCAGCAGTTCCTCCGAGGTGGTAGCCTCTTTGTCAGTGGCAATCTTGTCCATAAGGTCCACCTCACCTATTTCCTCAAGGCGTATCTTGAGTCTTTCCTCTATTTCTTCTTTTAGCTGCTGGGGCATCCAGACAACTCTCTTGATACCTCCCTCGGCGGAGATAAATTTTTCGCTGGTAATATACATTTTACCCATGCCTATGAAGCCCGGGGTCTGAACCCCACCACCTACCTGACCAGCCATGGTACTGAAGGTCATTCCCACCGGAGTCATCTCCGTAAATTCACGGTTGACGATCATAACCCCGTTTGTTTCTGGAAGAACCACGGTGATACACTCAAAACAGCCACAATTCTTGATAAGTGGACCTCCATTGACGAAATAGCAATGAGTATCAGTAAGGGTCAAGTTATAAACATAACTATATTTACCATTGTTTTTGATATTTTCCACTCTAGTAACGATGTCCAGGAAGTAATCAGTTTTGAGAGCAGCTTCAATAATACACTGGTGCTTTTCCTCTTCTGAGGGAGGATCAAGGAGATTAATTCCCAGATTAGCGTTAAGAACTTTGTTGGCATTAGAGATAATCGGTCGAGATCGTCCCGTCTTATAGTAAAATAGGGTACTGGGAGAAAGAACTTCTTTACTAGCTGGAAGAGCAGCAATAGCTTTTCCCACACAGTAAGGCAGAACTTCTCTCTGAGTTTTGTCTAACTTATTATCATCCTCATTGGTCAATTGACATACTTTGCTCAGCAGCTCCCCTTTTTGAGGATGTTTTGAAGAAATGGTATAAGCGAATCGAAATAAATTGCCTCCGTGAAGTTCAACTTTCCATACGGATCTATCCTCTCGCACATTTCCTATTATCCCTAGACGTTTGAGCAATATTTGAAGATGTCTGGCTGCTTTTTCCTTAGAGATACATAAATATCCTTCCCCAACTTCCCACTTATCTTGATACCTGCGTATTCTAATACTGCCATCTCCATCAAACAGCCCGCCTAGAAAGGCAGCAATGTGAGGCTTGGGTAAATTAAGCATTTTTCCTAAATTCCAATTGCCCCTGCTGCCAATGCGGATCCCAAAGTACTCACAAAGATAGCCTAGCACAGGGTTGTTCGCATAATAATGGAAGCAGCGTTTAGTTGGTTTTATTATTCTTCCCTTAATTTCTGAGGTATTGCCCTTCCTTGTTCTCATATTTAATCTGCGATCAGGAAAGATACGAGAATAAAGGGAAGCAAATTCTTGCCCGAGTTTTTCATTGGCATTGATAAAATCAATACGATACTCATACCTGCCTCGCTTGGTAATTGAGCCATCAGAAGCTATTAAACCCATTATATAGAAAAGGTCTTTACTTATTTCATCGGGTAGCTGAATGAACGAGGAGGCAGTACTTACAGTTTTAATCAATTTCTTAATTTCTTGCCAATCCTCTTGAAGATAAGAGACCACCGTTTTTAGATCCCCAAGGCTTATTGACCTCACTTGTACGAGAGGCTTTATGGGGACGCGTCGAAAGGCTTTACGCAGCGAACCATATTTGGAGGCTAGACGTTTTTTAATATCGGCGATTAAGTCTTGATCAGCGACTCGAAAATCATCAGGCAAAAGATCGATGATATCTGGAAGCTCTGAGGATAAATCAAGATTTGCCAGGGAAATCAAACGATCACCAGCATTGACCTGATCAGCCCGAATCCACTGTATTCCTTCCTGTTTATCTACAGCTATTTCATGATTAGGTGTAAGCACTAACTCTACTCCCGTTTTTGTCTTTAGATAAATCAAATTATCAGGAGCTGGAAAACGCTGGAGAGCAACAATAGGTTCCTGCTTGGCTAGCCC
>JAUVZN010000021.1 GCA_030602545.1 Candidatus Aerophobota bacterium | reverse complement strand
AGGCTAGTGGTCTCTTTGGGGCAGGAGATGTGTTGGTTGATTATAGCGTGACTTTAACTTCGGATAGTTGGGAGGCCAACCTCACTCCTGAATTTGACCTAGCCGGCGGGGCTCTGACCTTCGATGATGCTTACATCAAATACTCACTTGACATGCTGAGTGTCACCATGAAGCCTCTGGGAATACGCAAGAAGCTATGGGATATCAGAGGAGCTTCTGATACTAAGATCAGACTTCCCGACAATCCAGGGATAGATGTAGAAGTGCCGATTGCACCCTTGACCTTAGACCTGGTAGTTAATAACCAGGCAGTGGACGATGAGGCCAAGTTTAACTATGCCGTGGGAGCAGAATACGGGGCAGACTCGATTACCGTAGAGGCCATTTATGGTACTAGTGGTGTGAAGACTTATATCTGGTACGGTTCTTACTACGGGGCCAAGGTGACCTACGCTGCAGATCCATTGACTATAGAAGGTCAATATGGGAGCTTTAACCCTGAGGCAGCCGGTTTGAAGGATGGGTCCGGATATTTTGGTAAGTTTGCGTATGCTATGGGTGAAGGATTGGGTACCTTTACCCTCAAATACACCATGGCGGACAAAGCGCTCAACGGAGCAGGCATACCTACAGCTAAAGATTGGTCCAAGATCTACGGTGAGTACAGTCATCCTCTGACCGACGCGGTGGATCTGATTTTGGATGTTTCAAACATAACGCCGGGTACTGGGGCAGACTCCTACACCGAGTATGAAGCGGTAATATCAGTATCACTGTGAGCGAGTAGTGAGAAGGTGGGCTCAAAGACCCTGAGCCCACCTTCAGATTTTTTTAAGGAGGTGAAGCAAAATAGCGGAAGTCAGGCTAAAAGATGTAAGTAAGTTATTTGGGAAGGTAGTGGCAGTTAAGGATTTTACTCTGGATATCAAAGACGGAGAGTTCATAATTCTGGTTGGTCCTTCAGGCTGCGGCAAGACCACTACTCTAAGGTCTATTGCTGGACTTGAGGAAGTAACGGGGGGTGAGATCTACATTGGCGACAGATTAGTTAACGATGTTCCTCCTAAGGATAGAGATATTGCTATGGTTTTCCAGAATTATGCTCTTTACCCTCACATGGACGTCTATCGCAATATGTCCTTTGGCCTGCGGTTGAGAAAAACCCCCAAGGATAAAATTAATGAGATAGTCAGGCGAACTGCCAAAATGATGGGTATCGGGGAGCTCCTGAGCCGAAAGCCCAAGGAGCTGTCGGGAGGACAACGCCAGAGGGTAGCTCTGGGAAGAGCTATTGTACGTGATCCCAAGGTGTTTCTTTTTGACGAGCCCCTTTCCAACCTGGACGCTAAGCTAAGGATAGCTATGAGAGCAGAGCTTCTGGATCTTCATCGGCGACTCAAGACGACCACCATCTATGTAACCCATGATCAGCTAGAGGCTATGACCATGGGCGATAGAATTGTGGTAATGAAGGATGCGGTGATCCAGCAGGTAGATGCACCTCAACAAGTTTATGATCATCCGTTAAACGAGTATGTGGCCGGGTTTATTGGGTCCCCTGCCATGAACTTCCTCCCCTGCAGGATAGCCAGGAAAAACGGCAACTTTTACGCCAGCAGCGAGAGTTTCAATCTAAAGATTCCACCGGATAATGCTAAGTCATTAGCTGATTATGTAGGAAAATCCGTCATTCTGGGAATCAGACCCGAACATATAACTATAAGATCCCAGGCAGGAAAGTATGATCCAGAGATGGCATTTAAGGGCTCGGTGTGGGTTACAGAGCCTTTAGGTTCGGAGAAGATTGTCTATGTAAAGAACGGACAAAATACTATTGTTACCCGTCTGGATCCGCGCGTGGAGGTAAGAGTGGGTGAAACTGCTGAATTTGTTGCCCGAATGGCACTCTCTCACATATTTGATGAGGAGACAGAAAAGACTGTCTATTAGCAAAAATTTCCTGCGGGGAAAGAGAAAAACAGACCAAAAAAGAAACCAAAAAGAGACAAGGAACATTAAGAAACTTGTCTCTTTTTTGTAGGTGGCTGATTTCACCTGAAAGAGGTCTCATGAAAGTTGCTCTGGTGGTGGATGGCTATAACCTCATTCATAGTTCTCCTCTTCTGAAGAAGTTGTTGGAGAAGAGTCTCTATCTGGCTCAGGAAAGACTGGTTCATCTAGTAGCCGATTTTTGCTCCGTTGAAGGAACTGAAGGATGGGTGGTTTTCGATGCTTACAGGCGCTCGTCCCTTGATACTGTGGAAGAGGTGACCCCCACGGTAAAAATGGTACTCACAGGAAAAGGTAAGACAGCTGACTCTTATATTGAGAGGTTTGTTTTACAAAAGAAATCCTATTATGATTACATCTATGTGGTGACTCAAGACTTTGCCCAGGCAATGACGGTACTTGACAGCAAAATTCTTCCTCTTTCTCCTAAAGATTTTTTCAAACAGATTGAAATCTCTGAGCAAAGACTCAAGGAAAAATCCTGCCCTTCCCCTTTTAAATTTTCTCCCAGGATGGCTGATTATATTAAAGAAGAGCTGATGCACAAGTTAAGGAAGCAGAAAAAGCAACCATCCTCTTCCTCCCATTTGAGCTTCTAATCCGGCACTATTTCCAACGAGACTATTTTGAAGCATCGGAATTTTAATAAAATTCCGATGATTGAAAACAAGGGGAAATTGGTTACTTAAAATGTAAGTTCTTTATGAGACGTAAGATTTCCAAAAAGTAAGATATTCAAGGGGAATACCTCCCCTTGAATATCTTGTTTGACAGTAAGGTTATTTTAGATAATAATTAGGCGATTTGTAACTTCGGAGGGAAGAGTTTCTTAATTATGCGAGATGACGAATTGGGTGAGGTGAAGATAACCGTTGAAAATCCAAGGGAAATTTCCCTTCTATGCGGTAAGGAGGACGAGAATTTGAAACTGATAGAAAAGGAATTGGGGGTGGAGTTTGTCCTGCGAGATAATCTTCTTAGAATCAATGGAGAAGTAGACGCTGTAGAAAAAGCAAAGAAACTTGTTAATGAAGTTGTTTTTCAACTGCGCAAAGGCTATGTGCCCAATTTAGTAGAGATAAAAAGTGCCCTGGGGAATATGAAGGAAGGTAAAGAAACTGGATTAGAAGAGATTTCCTCCTGGATTATTTACACAACCTCGCGGGGAAGAAAAGTGAAACCCCGGACCGAAGGACAAAAAGAATATGTACGAGCCATGGAGGAAAACGAAGTGGTTTTTAGCATTGGTCCTGCCGGGACAGGTAAAACCTATCTGGCGGTGGCTATGGCTGTAGCAGCTCTGGACAGAGAAGAAGTTGTGCGGATAATCCTTACCCGTCCCACGGTAGAAGCAGGGGAGAAGCTGGGTTACCTTCCGGGAGGAATGGAAGAGAAGATTGAGCCCTATCTTCGTCCTCTATACGATGCTCTATATGACTTAATTCTGGCCGATAGATTTCAAATGCTCTTGGAGAGAAGAATTATTGAGATTGCACCCCTGGCCTATATGAGGGGACGCACCTTAAATGATGCCTTCATTATTCTCGATGAAGCACAAAACACAACCTATGAGCAGATGAAGATGTTTCTGACCAGAATTGGTTTTGGCTCCAGAGTAGTAATTACTGGAGATGTTACTCAGATCGACCTTCCTGCTCATAGAGGTTCTGGATTAGTGCAGGTTCAATCCTTTTTTAAGAGCATAAAAGGAATAAAGACGGTTTATCTTACCCAAAAAGATGTGGTAAGACACCGCTTGGTTCAGGAGGTTGTAAGGGCTTATGAATGTCACGAAAGAAAGATTCAATAAATTTGAAGTAGAGAAAGGTAAGGAAAGTTTTACCGTTAAAGACCTTTTCTTGAAAAAATATGGCTGGAGATGGGTATGGACGGTGGGGGTGACGGGGATTCTCTCCCTGATCTTTCTTTTCCCCTTCATTCCCGGGATAAGCTTTGTCAGTCAAGCAGGGATGGTTGTTCTTATAGGTTTTTTCACTGTTCTTCTGCTAGTTTACCTTTCACGCTACTGGCCACAGTTTCTTTCCCCAAAGTTTCTCTTGCTGTCCGCTATCTTGATTACTAGCACCAGCCTTATAGGGAGGATTATAATCCTCGTCCCACAAATTCCTTATGTGTTTATACCTATGGCCTTCCTATCGATTCTGATTTCCCTTCTCTTTGCACCTTCCCTATCCACTATCATCACAGTTTGGTTAAGCATTTACTTTGCTCTTAGTGCCAGTAGTCTTGAAATTCTGCCTGTAT
The DNA here is from genome assembly GCA_030602545.1 of Candidatus Aerophobota bacterium. Taxonomy (GTDB): domain Bacteria; phylum Aerophobota; class Aerophobia; order Aerophobales; family AE-B3A; genus SOJT01. Next base: position 12,413 of record JAUVZN010000021.1, on the reverse strand, counting down.
TAGTCATAGGAGGAATGGTAGGTATCTACAGTGCCCAATTCGTTCATCAAAGAACAGATCTCACAAAAGGTGGAGTGTATGTGGGATTAGCTAATGGCCTGACTATCTTAGCTGTGGGTCTATTTTACAGTCAATCCTTATCGGAAATAGCATCTCTGGTCCTATGGGGTATAGGTAGTGGCCTTTTTTCCAGTATCCTGGTTATGACAATCCTGCCATATTTGGAGACATACTTTGGTCTCATTACTGATATTAAACTGTTGGAACTCAGCAATCTCAATCTTCCTTTTCTCAAGAGGCTTTCCATAGAGGCTCCGGGAACTTATCATCATACCCTAATGGTAGCCAATTTGGCCGAAGCTGGAGCGGAAACCATCGGAGCCAACTCTCTTTTAACTAGAGTAGGAGCCTATTATCATGACATTGGCAAAACTATTCGCCCTCATTTCTTTTTTGAAAATAGCAGTCTAGGTGAAGACGACCACCATGGTAAAGTTTCTCCTAATTTAAGCTCCACCATTATCATTTCCCACGTGAAGGACGGGGTAGAGATGGCCCAGAAGAATAAACTTCCTCCGGCTGTCATTGACATCATTAGAGAGCATCACGGGAGAAGCTTAATAGCATATTTTTATAGAAAAGCATTGAAAAATAGCACCTTGGATAAGAAGGAAGAGATAGATGAGGAAGGTTTTCGCTACCCCGGCCCCCAGCCTCAAAGCAAGGAGGCAGCTCTGATCATGCTTGCCGATTCTGTTGAGGCAGCCTTTCGTTTTTCTCCTCAGAAAACAGTAAAAAGCATAGAAGCTCAGGTAGAAAAGGTTATTAACAATAAGCTGAAAGATAGACAGCTGGACAGGTGCGATCTGACTTTGAGAGAAATAAGAAAAATAGCCGAAGCTTTCACCAGGATCCTGGCTGGTTTTATTCATACCAGGGGCAGATATCCGGAAGAGATACTTAAAGGACAAACTATGCTAGATTAGCTTCTGATATTCCTTTTTTGAAGAAATTCATGGCTCTAATTGGGATAAGAAATCTGCAAAATAAGTGGGTGAATACTAAATGGCTGAAGAGGGTAGCCACTAGTACTCTGTGCCTGGAGTTCGGAGGGAAGGAGAAGGAGGTCGGTATAGTCTTAGTGGATGGTAAGAAGATGAAGGACCTCAATGAAAAATTCCGGGGCAGAAAGGTGGTTACCGATGTCCTAGCCTTTCCTGTTCGAGATAATTTCGTCTCCACCAGGGATCTTTTAGGCGAGGTGATCATCTGTGTAGAAAGGGCAAGGCAAGAGGCCCGGGAAAGAAAACACAGCTTAAAGGAGGAGCTTACCCTGCTCCTTGTTCATGGAATTCTTCATCTCCTGGATTATAGGGATGAGAAGACAGGAGAGAGGAAGATAATGCAGGGGAGAGAAAAACAGATTTTGGAGTCCTTGGGGATGGGAAGAAACATTGTTTGATTTAAAGAAAGGAGACTATATGATGAGGAGAAAAGAGGTGGGAACTTTATTTTTAGCCGTTTTTCTGGTAACTTTTCTCCTGGGGTGTACCTCGGGAGGGGCGGTAGCGGAACTTGTGCCCAAAATAGGATTTGTGGATGGGCAGAAGATCTTCGACGGTTACCAGAAGACCAAGGACATTATGAGCAGGTTAGAGATAGATTATGAGGGGAAATGGGCAGCCATGGCAGAAAAGAGAGGGCTCCTGGAAACGATGAGAAAAGCGGTGGAGGAAAAATTGATTCAAAGTGAGGAGAAGGGAAAGGAAATCCAGGAGAAGGGGAAGGAGCTTGGGAAATTGGAAGAGGAGCTTAAGCTACAGGATCTCCTCGCCCCATTTGCCAAGGAGGAGAAACTTGCCCAGATGGAGCTATTGAGGCAGGATATCCAACGATTGGGAAAGGAGCGGGGGATCCTGGATGAGGAGCGTCAAACTGACGAGAAAGAGCTCAAGGCTCTGGAAGAGGAGATCCGCTCCCTCATTGACTCTATACAAGCAGAAAAGCAGGAGGAGGAATTCAGGTATTCTGAGGAAATCTCAAAAGATATCCTCTCCACCATAAAAATCATTGCTGAGAAGGAAGGATATCGGCTGGTTTTTGACAAGGGAGCTTTGCTCTATACCACCCCTGAGGCCGAATTTGACTTAACAGAGGAAGTTCTTTTCCGTTTAAATCAAAATTATCAATTGGGACAATGAAAAAAAGTCTAAAGGAATTAGCTCATCTAGTCGGAGGGAGTGTAGGAGGGGATGAGAATATAACTATTCATGGGGTAGCCAAAGTGGAAGAAGCAGAAGAAGGGGAGATTACCTTTGCCGCTTCTGATAGGTTTCTCCGTATGGCCAAAGAGGGCCGAGCCTCAGCGGTGATTGTGCCCTTGAAGGTTAAGGATTTTCCCAGGTCCTTTATCAGAGCGAAGAATCCTCGTCTGGCCTTTGCTCATCTTATAGAGCTCTTTAATCCTGAAGGTTTCCCCGATTTTTCCGGAATTCACCCCACGGCTTTGCTGGCAAGAGACGTCAAGGTAGGTAGGAACGTGAGTATTGGCCCCTATGCAGTGATAGGGGAAGAGGTAAAGATAGAAGATAATGTCTGTATCTCTGCTCAGGTCTATCTGGGCAGGGGAACTATCGTGGGTGAAGGCACTCTCATCCACCCCCAAGTAGTTATCGTGAGCGGGACCAGGGTGGGGAAAAAAGTTATCATTCACTCGGGTACAGTGATAGGCTCGGATGGTTTCGGATTTATTAAGAAGGAAGATGGTTCCTATCATAAGATTCCTCAAGTAGGCAAGGTGGTCATAGGGGATGAAGTAGAAATTGGAGCTAATGTAGCTATAGATCGGGCTACTCTTGGTGAAACCTATATTGGAAGAGGCTCTAAGATTGACAACCTTGTCCATATAGCTCATAACGCTACTCTGGGCAGGAATGTGGCGCTGGTGGCCCTGGTAGGCATCTCAGGTAGTTCCACCATAGGAGATGGAGTTATTCTAGCTGGTCAAGCCGGTGTTACTGAGCATGTGAGCATTGGTGAGAACACTATAGTGGCTGCTAAGTCCGGGGTAACCAAAGATGTAGAGGCCAATAAGTTTGTCTCTGGATTTCCGGCGAGATCCCACTCCAAACAAAAGAGAATATGGGCCATTATGAATCGTCTCCCAGAACTAATGCAAAGAGTAAAAAAATTAGAGCAATCAAGAGAAAGGAAGACGTAATGGACAGGCAAAAGACTATCGGGAAGGTTGTTTCCTATAAAGGAGTAGGGCTTCATATGGGTAAGGAGATTACATTGACCCTGGAGCCAGCCTCTGTGGATGAAGGAGTTGTCTTCATCCGCGAGGATCTACCAGGAGCACCCCAAATCAGTGCTAGAACGAATAAAGTCACAAGCAACAAGCGGGGTACCAGCATCGGAGACGAAAAAGTGGGAGTTCATACTGTAGAGCACATTTTAGCTGCTCTGGCAGGCCTGGGCATAGATAATGTGAAGGTAAGGATAGATGGAGAGGAAGTCCCGGCAGCTGATGGAAGTGCTCTTCCCTTCGTGGGGTTAATTCAGGAGGCAGGAACTATCGTGCAGGATGCTCCCCGGCAGGTGTTCATCGTAAAAGAGCCTCTATGGATGGAAGAGGATGCTCGAAGATTAGTAGTTCTTCCCTGCTCTGAATTCAAGATTACCTATACTGTCGACTTTCCTTTTTCTCCTCTAAAATCTGAATTTGGTGAATTCACTATTGATAAAGATACCTTCATCCAGGAAATTGCTCCCTCCCGAACTTTTGGATTTATGGAAGAAGTGGAAGAACTTAAGAAAGCGGGATTAGTTCAAGGTGGGTCCCTTGAGAATGCTGTGGTCATCGGTAAGGAGGGTGTTATTAATAAAGAGGGTCTCAGGTTTCCTAATGAGCCTGTGCGTCACAAAATATTGGATTTAATCGGTGATCTTTATTTGTTGGGTGGTCCTATCCAGGCTCATATTATAGCAGTGAAGGCTGGACACCTTTTTAATGTCAAACTGGTAAAGAAATTGGAAAATCTCAAGGAGGAGAAAGAAGCAATCTCACTTGACATAAATGCCATCAATGACATACTCCCCCATCGTTACCCTTTTCTTCTGGTAGATAGGATATTAAGCCTGAAAGATAAGGAGATTGTGGGGCTAAAGAATATAACTATTAATGAGCCTTTCTTTAAAGGTCATTTCCCGGGGCACCCTGTGGTTCCAGCAGCTTTGATTATTGAGGCTATGGCTCAGGTAGCCGGAGTTTATCTCTTAAATAAAACTGAAAATAAGGGAAAGTTGGCCTATTTTGCCGGGATCGATAAGGCAAGGTTTAGAAGACCAGTGATCCCCGGGGACCAATTAATCACCAGGGTGAAGATATTAAATCTAAGGAAGACCATGGGCAGGGTTCAGGCGGTGAGTACGGTAGCCGACGAGGTAGTTGCTGAGGCATATTTTTTATTTAGTTTGGTAGAGAGGTGAAGAATGCTAGATATATCCAGGGATAAATTTCCGGAGCACGTAGCTATTGTCATGGATGGCAGTGGGAGATGGGCGAAGAAAAAAGGTCTATCTCGCAACGAAGGACACCGGGTGGGGATAGAGAAAATAAGGGAAACGGTGGAGATGTGCTTGGATATAGGAATAAAATTCTTGACCATCTATGCCTTCTCATGCCAGAACTGGAAGAGACCCCGAGAGGAAATTAATTTCCTGATGAAGAGATTTGAGAGATACCTTGATAAAGAAGGCCAGGAGTTAAAAAGAAAGGGCGTTCGGCTCGGAGTTATCGGGAGGAAGGAAGAGCTCTCCCAGGCTTTGCAAAAGAAGATCGAGAAAACAGTAAGGATGACTCAGAATAATGATAAACTCTACCTTAATCTGGCTATAAACTATGGAGGTCAGGAAGAAATTGTGGATGCGGCGAAGAGAATCGCAGAGGAAATCAGGAAGGGGACTCTGGTTTCCCAAGAAATAGATGTGGATCTGTTTAGAAAATATCTGTATACTGCGAATCAGCCGTACCCGGATCTCTTGATCAGGACAAGTGGCGAGCAAAGACTAAGCAATTTTCTCCTATGGCAAATTGCTTATGCGGAGCTATGGATTACCCCCACCCTCTGGCCTGATTTTGGAAAGGAAGAATTAATCAAGGCCATCAGGGACTATACTAATAGAAACAGAAGATTTGGAGGATTAGGGGAAGAATAGATTGCTCTTAAAAAGAGTAGTAGTAGCGGCTATTTTTGTTCCGGTGCTTGTCTTATTTATCCGGTGGGGAAGCATACCTTTTCTATGCTTAACCAGCGCCATCATAGGAGTGGCTCTTATTGAGTTCTACCAGGGGATGGCCAGTACAGGAAGAAAGCTTCTTGTTAAAGAGGGAGTGGCACTGGGTATTCTGGTGCCTGTCTCTGTTTACCTCGGGGGTGAAGAGATTCTACCCCTGGTATTAGTTGTCGTTGTCCTTTCCATTTCGCTGCGGCAATTCTTTAAATTCCATATCGAAGCAAGCTTCGCCAGCGTTTTCCTAACCCTGGGGGGAATTCTTTATATTAGTTTTTTGCTGAGTTATCTTATCATGTTGAGAGCTATTCCCGGATTAGGCATGAGGGCTGTCCTTACCCTTTTTTTTGTCACCTGGATGGGTGACTCAGGAGCTTATTTTATAGGTATTGTTGGTGGCAAGCACAAGCTTTTTCCCCGTATCAGCCCAAAGAAATCTCTTGAGGGTTTTATGGGAGGAGTATTAGTAAGCTGCCTGGCTATTTTTATTTCTCAATCCTGGCTTTCCTTTCCTTTCCTTCATTCAGTGATTCTGGGAGTTCTGATAGGAGTGATGGGGCAGCTAGGAGACTTTTTTGAATCTATGTTAAAACGAGAGATGAAGAGAAAAGACTTTGGTTTCATTCTCCCAGGGCATGGGGGCGTGTTGGATAGATTTGATAGTTTGCTTTTCACTACTCCTATTTTTTATCACTACCTGAAATATTTAATCATCGGAATTTGAAAATAAGTAGGAATATCTATCTAATTTGAGAAAAAGAATAATTATACTTGGTTCTACGGGTTCCGTTGGAAAGCAAGCTCTGGAGGTGATTCAAGAGGAGAGTCAATATTTTAAAGTGATTGGACTCACCGGAAAAGACAATTGGCAGCTTCTTAAGCAGCAGGCAGAAGAGTTCAGTCCTTTGGCAGTTGCCCTGGCTAATGAAAAGAAAGTGGCAAAGTTTAAGGGCTTGAGAAGAGGGATAAAGATTTACGGGGGTGAGGAAGGAGTATTAGAGCTGATAGAATCTTTACCTGCTGACCTAGTTTTATCCTGCATTGTAGGGAAAGCTGGTCTCATTCCTACCCTGGAGGCTCTCAAAGCTGGCCGGAATGTTGCTCTGGCTAACAAGGAGAGCATGGTTATAGCCGGGAGAATATTGATGGAAGAGGCTCATCAAAGGAGTGCTTTGCTGGTTCCGATTGACAGTGAACAATCGGCTATTTTCCAGTGTATGCAAGGACACCGGATAGAAGACGTAAAGAGAATATATCTTACTGCTTCCGGAGGTCCTTTTCGGGATTGGCAGGGAGATTTTGGCAAGATAACTCCCGAGGAGTCTCTGTCTCATCCCTGTTGGGATATGGGGTCCAGGGTCAGCCTGGATTCAGCCACTTTAGTAAATAAGGCACTGGAGGTGATAGAGACCTCTCATTTATTCAATATAGACCTGGAAAGAATAAAAATACTCATTCACCCTCAATCTATTGTTCACTCTTTGGTAGAGTTTGTGGATGGTTCAATCTTAGCCCAGTTGGGTATTACTGATATGCGTCTGCCTATTCATTATGCCTTGAATTTTCCTGAGAGACGAGCGAGCCGTCTTCCCTCTCTAGAGCTTTCCCAGTTAGATAGACTGAGCTTTGAGTCTCCCGACTATGAAAAATTTCCCGCCTTAAGATTGGGTTACCGTGCAGGAAGAGAAGGAGGCACTCTTCCTGCGGTCTTCAATGCTGTGGATGAGGAAGCCGGCAGAGCATTCTTGAGAGGTAGGATCACTTTTCCCGGAATCGTTAAACTTATTAAAAGAGTGATGGAAGAACATCGCCTTATTCCTGACCCCTCTCTGGAGGAGATTTTAGAAGCGGACGAATGGGCAAGGGAGAAAACCAGAAAGTTGGTGGGTAAGATTGATAGTTAGCGCCCTTTTCATTATTCTGGTCTTTATTCTCCTGATTCTGCCCCATGAGATAGGGCATTTTTTGATGGCCAAAGTTTGCGGCATGAAAGTAAACAGATTTTCCTTTGGTCTGGGTCCGAGGCTCTGGGGATTCAAGAGAGGAGAAACAGAGTATTCCATATCAGTTCTTCCCTTCGGTGGTTATGTAAAGATAGCTGGAATGGAGCCAGGAGAGGAGGCCTCAGAGGGAGATTTCCGTAAAAAGCCGCTTGGCAAGAGGATTCTGGTGCTAGGTGCGGGATCCGGAACCAATTATCTGGTGGCTATCGTCTTATTCGCCCTCACTTTTATGATTGGTTTCTATACCTTCAATTTAGAGGAGGCTATTATTGGGGAAGTTACCCAGGGATCACCGGCTGCCTCGTCCAGTCTTCTCCCCGGAGATAAGATTATTGAGGTGGGCAATGAGTCTATAGATAGCTGGGAGGACCTGGCTCTTTCTATAAAAAATAGTGAGGAAGAGATCCTAAAATTTAAGATTCAAAGGAATGGCGAGATCTTTGATGTAAAAGTAAGGCCTATCTTTTACCCGGAAGCAGGCAGAAAGATGGTAGGGATAGCTCCCCTAAGAGTTTTCAAAAGAGAGGGTCCCATCATATCGTTAGCTAAGGGAGCGCGGGAAGTGTTTGTTCTAAGCAGGGCCATCCTCGTCGCCATCTGGGGAATGATAACTGGCAGAGTGCCTATTCAGTTTTCGGGACCGGTGGGAATCGCTCAATTTGTGGGAGAAAGTGTCAAAATGGGACTTTCTTCTTTTTTCCTTCTCACCGCTCTTCTATCAGTAAATCTAGGATTATTCAATTTATTCCCCATCCCTGCCCTGGATGGTGGCAGACTCCTGTTCTTAGTTCTGGAGGGGATAAGAGGAAAACCACTGGACCTGCAAAAAGAGGAACTGGTTCATTATATAGGTTTTCTTGTCCTGATTAGCCTGATTCTGCTGGTAACCTATCAGGACATACTGAGATTGGCTATCAGAGATTAGGATTCTATGAGTCTGCACTAGAAGGGACTAAAAGGTGCCTCAAAAGATACTGATGTCGGGAAATGAAGCTCTGGCTGAATCCGCCATCCGGGCGGGATGTCATTATTATTTTGGGTATCCCATCACTCCTCAATCAGAAATACCAGCCTATATGGCCAGGAGAATGAGGCAGGTGGGAGGAGTTTTCCTTCAGGCAGAGAGTGAGATCGCAGCTATTAATATGGTTTATGGTGCCGCAGCAGCAGGAGCTAGAGCTATGACTTCCTCCTCCAGTCCCGGTATTAGCCTGAAACAGGAAGGAATTTCTTATCTAGCCGGAGCTCAGCTTCCAGCTGTCATCGTTAATATAATGAGGGGAGGTCCAGGGCTGGGGAATATCGCTCCTGCTCAGGGAGATTACTTTCAGGCTACTCGGGGAGGAGGGCATGGAGATTACCATACTATTGTTTTGGCTCCCGACTCTGTTCAGGAGATGGCTGATTTGACTTATCTGGCTTTTGACTTAGCAGACAAATATCGAAATCCGGTGATAGTACTAGCTGATGCTATTCTGGGACAAATGATGGAAGGAGTCCACTTTAAGGAAATACCTGCAAGAAAAAAGATGAAGAAAGACTGGGCTGTCAATGGAGCCAGAGGAAGGAAACCCAATCTCATAAGATCTCTATACCTTCAGGAGGGTATGCTGGAGGAACATAACAGAAAGCTTCAGAAAAAATATGTCAGAATGGCTCGGCAGGAGGTAAGATACGAGCTAGCTAACAGGCAAAATGCAGAGATTCTTCTTATAGCTTATGGGAGTACGGCTCGTATATCCAGAGAGGTAGTCAATAGACTCACCGAAGAAAAAATTAGGGCAGCACTGTTTCGCCCCGTAACTCTATGGCCTTTTCCCTATGAGGCAGTTGAGCAGCTCGCCCATCAGGTTAAGTTTGCTTTTGTGGTAGAGTTAAGCGAAGGACAGATGCTGGAAGACGTGAAATTAGCCGTAGGAAAAGAAATCCCTGTATACTTTTATGGTAGATTAGGAGGTGGAGTACCTTCTCCGCTAGAGGTTCTGGAAAAGATAAAGGAGAAAATCAATAGTGATCATAGAAGGTAGAGCCCTAAAGTACTCAGATAATGTCAACACCGATGAGATCATTCCTGCAAGATACCTGAGTACCACCGATCCGGGGGAGTTAGCCAAACACTGTATGGAAGGGATTGATCGAGACTTCCTAAAAAAGCTTGGAGAGAAAAAGATTTTGGTTGTGGGAAGGAATTTTGGGTGCGGATCCTCCAGGGAACATGCTCCTCTGGCTTTGAAGGCCTCAGGAGTTCGATGCATCGTTGCTGTCTCCTTTGCCCGTATTTTTTTTCGAAATTCCATTAATATTGGCCTTCTTGTTCTCGAATCTACCAAGGCTTTTTCATCCATAGATGAAGGAGACGAATTACGAGTGGACATAGGAGAAGGGAAGCTCACCAATTTGACTAAAGGGGAAACCTATAGGACCTCTCCTTTTCCCTCTTTTTTGCAGGAGATAATAAGGAGAGGTGGACTAGGGGGATATATTAATGTCAAAGGTAAATAGTATGGAGATTAAAGTCTATGACACCACACTCAGGGATGGAACTCAGGCAGAGGGAGTCTCCTTTTCGGTAATGGACAAAATAGAAATAGCCAGAGAGCTGGATAGACTAGGGGTGAGTTACATTGAGGGAGGCTGGCCCGGTTCGAATCCCAAGGACATTAAGTTCTTTAAAGAGATAAGCAGGATTTCTTTGAGAAAAGCTAAAATAGCTGCTTTCGGAAGCACCAGGAGGATGGGTGTGCGGGCAGATAGGGATCCCAATCTCCATGCACTAATGGAGGCAGACACGGATGTGGTTACTCTCTTTGGCAAGAGCTGGGTTTTCCATGTGCAAAAGGCCTTGAGAACCAACAAAGAAGAGAACCTTCGCATGATAGAAGACTCCCTAGAATTCTTTAAGAAAAGAGGCAAAGAGGTAATTTTTGACGCAGAGCATTTCTTTGATGGTTATAAAGCTAATCCTCATTATGCTCTGGAGACTCTTAAGGTTGCCTGCCAGGCAGGAGCAGACTGTCTGGTGCTTTGTGATACCAACGGGGGTTCAATGCCCTATGAGATAGAGGAAATTATCCATAAAGTTCAGAAAAATATAAAATATCCTCTGGGTATTCATACTCACAACGATGCAGGTGTGGCGGTAGCAAATTCCATCACAGCAGCAAGGGCAGGGGTTCATCACATTCAGGGTACTATAAATGGCTACGGAGAAAGATGCGGAAATGCAGATCTTTGCGTAATTATTCCTACCCTGGAGTTGAAGCTGGGTCTTCGCTGCATCTCCCGAGTGGGACTCAGGTCCCTAACGGAAACCTCTCGTCTGGTAAACGAGCTGGCTAATCTTTCGCCCAACGGCCACCAGCCCTATGTTGGCAGATCAGCATTTACCCACAAAGGAGGAGTTCACGCGTCCGCTATCACCAGAGATGAGAAAACCTATGAGCATATCAATCCAAAATTGGTAGGAAACGAAAGGAGAGTTCTGATTAGCGAGCTAGCGGGAAGAAGTAATGTTCTCTACCAGCTCAAGGGGGAAAAAGGGATGGGGCGGAAGGAAAAAATTATCTTAAGCAAAAAGGTCATTGGAAAGATCAAGGCGCTGGAAAATAAGGGATATGAGTTTGAGGGGGCTGAGGGCTCCTTTGAGCTTTTGGTGAGGAAAACAGACGGCCGCTACAAGAAACTCTTTAATGTAGAAGGATTCAGGGTGACCGTGGAAAGAGGAAGATATGGCAATAGATTAATCTCTGAGGCTACGGTCAAGGTAAGAGTGAAGGGGAAATCCTACCACACAGTGGCTGAGGGAAATGGTCCGGTTAATGCTCTGGATAATGCTCTGCGCAAAGCACTTGAGCAGGAATACCCTCAGCTTCGTCAAATGCATCTAGCCGATTACAAGGTGAGGATTCTCGATGCCAAGGCAGGCACGCGAGCTAAGACGAGGGTTCTCATTGAATCAACAGATAAGGAAAGCCGCTGGGGGACAGTAGGAGTTTCTCCTAATATCATCGAGGCAAGCTGCGAGGCTCTTCTCGATTCCATCGAATACAAGTTGTTTAAAGACTCCTGATAACCTATCCCTTAATTACCCCGAGAGGTCTTAGTTTTGCTACCTTTCGGGAAAGGCCAGCTTTTTCCACTATTCCCACCACTTCATCTACATCCTTGTAAGCCTCGGGCATCTCCTCTGCAATGGTCGCCCATCCCTTGGCCATAACGAGGATTCCTCTTTCCTTTAGCTCCTTTTCCAGAGTTCTTCCACGGGCCGCTTTCCTTGCTTTGGAACGACTCATTACCCTTCCTGCTCCATGGCAGGTGCTTCCCCAGGTCTCCTCCATGGCTAGCTTTGTACCTACCATTACATAAGAATTAGTTCCCATATCTCCGGGGACCAAAACAGGTTGTCCCACTTCGCGATATACACCCGGTACCTGGGGATGGTGAGCAGGAAAGGCTCTGGTAGCTCCTTTTCGGTGAACTAATATTCTCTTCTTTTTCCCATCCCAGGAGTGGAATTCGAATTTGCCAATGTTATGGCAAACATCATAGACCAGTCTCATATCCAAAGCTTTGGGAGAGATGCCAAGGACCCTCTGGATTACCTCTCTTGTCCAATGGGTCATCATCTGGCGGTTGGCCCAGGCAAAATTAGCGGCGCTGGCCATAGCAGCGAAATAATCCCTGCCTTCAGGCGAAGAGAGAGGAGCGCAGGAGAGCTGTCTGTCAGGAAGGGATATCTTATATTTCTCTATCACTTGACGCATTATTGCTAGATAGTCATCGCAGACCTGATAGCCCAGGCCACGAGATCCGGAGTGAATGCTCACAGTAATTTGCTCCTCTTCTAACCCAAAGACTCCTGCGACTTCTGGTAGGTAGATCCTCTCTACCACGTCGATTTCCAGGAAATGGTTACCTGACCCCAGAGTTCCCAGCTGATTATTCCCCCTCTTTAGTGCTTTTCCACTCACCTTTTCCGGATCCGCACCCGGCATGGCTCCGTAGTCTTCTGTTCGCTCCAGGTCATCTTCCTCACCATAGCCTTTCTTCACCACCCACTTTGCTCCATCCCTTAGTACCGTTTTTAGCTCTTGAGAGGATAACCTGAGGGAAGAG
>JAUVZN010000086.1 GCA_030602545.1 Candidatus Aerophobota bacterium | reverse complement strand
GTAGAAAAAAGAGCGAAGAAGGTGAGGTTGCCTGTATAAGGAGAAAGGGAGGATTCTGGTGATTTTATCCTGAGCGAGAGGACTGTGAGACTTGCATTTTTGGCCAGAGATAATATAAATGGTGTAAAAAGATCAATAAACTCCACAACACATGAGTGGTCTGCTAAACGCTGTTTATCCTTAACAGAGGATAACTCCTCTGTTATCTGCTTTGGTAGAGGAGAGGCACGGTTAGGTATGGAATTGACCGAGACATCGCCGGCTTTTTTCAGGAGCTTATGGGTGACGTTTTTGGTTGGGACGAGAAAGAGAGAGAAGATTGGAATTCTCCCCTTAACCAGGTGTTGCTCCGAGTGCTCGAGGCCTTCCCTGAGTATTTGGAACGGGATGAGACCGTGGGGAAGGTTACGATTAGGTTAAAGTGAGAGTTTAGATCCTACACCATGGGGGGAAGCGATGAGGAAGGTCTATAAGTGTTTTAATTGTGGGAAGTGGTTTGGGAAGGCGAAGGTGGGAGATCATGGGGCATTGGGGAAAGTAGAGATCTGTCCTTTCTGTGAGAGAAGGGTCTATCAGACCAGGGGAAGTAAGGCAGCCCTGGTTAGATTATGGTGGGACGTGAGGGGTGCTTTAAGACTGCTGTGGAAGGTTCTATGGAGTAAAGACAGGAGATGGGGGAGGTAGCGGAGGTGAGAAAAGGTGATAATTTCGGTCCGCTGCCCTCAATGTGGCTGGCGAGGCCATGCCGTAGTAGGAGAGGACTTCTCCAAAAGAGACTACAAATGCCCCGGGTGCGGTTATGGATCTCTAAAGCGGCCACGAAGGGGAACGCCAGCCGGGAATATAGCCCGATTGAAAGTTAAAAAGCTAGAGAGGAAGAAGAGAGGAAGCGAAGAAGATGAAAAAATTAATCTTGATCATCATCGCCTGCCTGCCTGGTCTTTGGAGGGGTTAGCCAGAAGGTATAAACTTAGAGCTACTGGTAAGATAAGGGAAATGGTGTACCTGTCTCTGCATAATTTGGTAGAGGTTTAAGCCATGACTGAAAAGAAATCTCCGGAAAATGCTGCAATTCGGCTTTCCTTTTATCTTAGGTGTCTTAGAAAGATGAAGAAAGAAAAGAGTATCTCCTCTGAGCGGCTTGCCCAGTTTATGGGAACGTCAGGCGTAAGGGTAAGGAAGGATCTATCTTACTTTGGACAATTTGGAACCCGGGGTAAGGGTTACATGATAGGGGAGCTCCAGGAACAGATATCGAAGATACTGGGTCTGGATAGAGTATGGACTATAGCACTGGTGGGGGTGGGGAAATTGGGCACTGCTCTAATGGGCTACCCCGGTTTTAGGAAAAGCGGGTTTCATATCAAGGTTGGTTTTGACGTAAAACCGAGTAAAATTGGGAGGAAGATAGCTAGTGTGCCGGTATATCATCCCTATCGGATGCCTACAATAATAAGAGCACAGAAAATCCGTATGGGAATGATCACTGTCCCGGCTGAGGCGGCTCAGGAGTCAGCAGATCTTCTCATAATAAGCGGAATAAGGGCTATCCTTAATTTTTCTCCTGCTGTAGTGGTCGCACCTTCCTATGTTAAGCTGACACAGGTGGATTTTACCACTCAACTTGAGATTATGACCTATTTTATTATTAATAGAACAAAAGAGAAAACTCAAACAAAATTACTATAATAAAGGAAGGTTAAACAACATGGCTAATAAAATTCTCATCGTAGATGATGAGCGGGACTTTGTGGAAATTAATCGAGCCACTCTTGAAAGCAAAGGTTACAAGGTAGTAGCTGCTTATAACGGGAAAGAAGGATTGGAAAAGGCTCTGAAAGAAAAACCCGACCTCATCGTACTAGATGTAATGATGACTACCAAAACAGAGGGTTTTGATGTCTCTCGTAAGATGCGAGCGTATGAGGAGTTGAAAAAAACACCTATTATTATGCTCACAGCCATCCGGCGGAAAATGGATATTTCTTGGAAGATAGAATCTGATAAAACCTGGCTACCGGTAACTGAGTTTATAGAAAAGCCCCTTGCGCCCGACAAATTACTGAAGAGGATCGAACAGATGCTCAATAAGAAGAAGTAGAGGATTTTGCATTATGGGCCGCTTCACTTTTCAACAGAAAATCTTTTTATATTTTACCCTTGCAATTGTGGTGTTGGGCCTTTTGATGATGTTTTTGGGTGCTTACCTTATTTCAAAAACGGTACTGCGCGAGGCTCAGGATCGGGTAACTCTGGACCTGCGGACGGCTCATTCTGTCTATGCAAATCGTATGCAAGCTATCTATCTTGCCCTAAGTCTCATAAGTGAGCAGGAAAAGGTGGTTTACGTGCTCCAAGAAAGCCAGAATCTTGATCAGTTACAGGAGTTTTTAAAGCAAAAAAGAACAAACTTGGAATTGGACTTTCTTACATTATGTGATGCAAAGGGTAAGGTAGTTCTTCGGACCCAGCCTCCCTATCTGACAGGGGATAGCTGTTCATCTAGTCCCCTAATCCAGAAAGCTCTACAGGGTGAAACTGGAGTGGGCACAATAATTCTTGCTCAGGAAATGCTTCAGCGGGAAGGTGAAGGACTATCTTCTCAGGCGTATGTTCATTTTGTTCAGACTCCAAGAGCCAAACCCAGAGCTGAAGAGGCCGAGACCTCTGGCATGTGCATTATGGCAGCAGTACCTGTGATGGATTTTGAGAGTGGGCGGGTCAGAGGTGTCCTGTATGGAGGGAGCCTGATAAATCGGAATTATGCTCTGGTAGATTATATTCGAGATGCGATTTTTGAAGAGAAAGAGTATGAGGGTAGGGAATTCGGTACGGTTACTATCTTTCAATGGGATGTTCGAATATCTACTAATGTGCTGCGAGAGGATGGTGCCCGGGCTATTGGAACCCGCGTATCCGAGGAGGTCTATCGGCGGGTTCTGGAAGAAAGAAAGGCCTGGTTAGAAAGGGCTTTTGTAGTGCATGATTGGTATATATCAGCTTACAAACCTATTTTTGATCCCAACCACAACGTTATTGGCATTCTTTATGTCGGAATTCTAGAGGATAAATACATTGATATACGCAACGGGATTCTTTTAAGCCTCCTCTTGCCCGTAACCATAGGTGTAGTGATAGTTTTGGTGTTTTCCTATGCCCTGTCGCGAGACTTATCACATCCGGTTCGAAAACTGGTGTGTGGAACACAGAAGATTGCCTCTGGAGATCTGGATTATCGCATCTCAGGAAAAGCAAAATATTTGGAAATCGAGCAGCTCACCGACTATTTTAACCATATGGCGCAGGCATTGAAGGAGCGAGAAGAGGAACTGCGGGAGACCAATGAGAATCTGCTACGGGTAAACCGTAATTATATGGAGATGTTAGGATTTGTCTCCCATGAGATGAAGAATCCTTTGACCAATATGTTAATGAGTGCCTACAATTTAAGAGATGGGATTGTGGGAAAGTTAACTGAAAAACAGAAGATTATGGGCAGCATCCTGGTTCGAAGTTGCGAGCGCCTTCAGGATATGATCAAAAACTACCTGGATCTCAGCCGTATTGAAAAAGGCGAACTGGAGACCCATAAGCAGGTGGTAGATTTCGAGACTCATATCTTCTCCCCTGTATTGGATGAGGTAAAAGGCCAACTGAAATCTAAGGGGATGAAAGTGGTGATCAGGAAGATTCCAGACCTATATAAGATAAAAGCGGACCCTGATTTGCTAAAAATCATTATAGAAAACCTGTTAACCAATGCTATCAAATACGGAAAGGACAAGGGTGAAATAAGAATAGAAGCAGGGGAGGATGATAAAAATTGGCAGATCAGTGTATGGAATGAAGGTGAGGGGATCCCATCAGATGAATTCCCACATCTTTTTTCTAGGTTCACAAGACTGAAAACTGAGAAGTCAAAAAGAGAAAAGGGTAGTGGATTAGGCCTTTTTATTACTAAAGAAATGGTGGAAAAACAAGGAGGTCGGATCTGGGTAGAATCAAAAGAGGGTCAATGGACAAGATTCTCTTTTATTCTACCAAAAGAAAACAAAAAAAACAGATAGGCTTTTCTGTCTTCTGCGCTTCATAAGATACTCCTGGCGGAGCAGAAGGCGAGATCAAAAAGACTCTTGAAAGAAAGGCTAAAAATAATGTCCCCATCTTCGGCGGGTGGAGAGATCTGCCCACTGGCCGGGCAGGATCCTTTTCTAAAGTGGTGAGTTTTGCCCAGATCCCGGTCCTTAATTAAGGCAGCCCAAATTCTCAAATCTTATCCTGATACCCAGGGAGAGGATCTTTCCTCGAGCAAAAATCTCGTGTCCTGCAACTGGCTTGATAAAAATTTCTTGATAGAAGCACTTTAATTTGAGCAAGGTCTTATAGGTTGCCTTGCCTCAAGATCGTGGCTATATAAGCCTCCCATGAAGGTCCTTTTTTTCCTTCTCAATGTCTATTCTTTTAATTCCTTTTTCGCTCAAAGAGTAACGTCCCCTTGATATCCATTCGAGTTCATCTTTCTGACATAGGTCTTTTATATGACTTCTAACCCAATGATGATATAAAGGTCTTTTCCCATATTTGGGTATTATTCTTAATGCTTTTTTCCTCAAATGTATGAAATCAGGAAGCCTTTCATATATCTGCTGTAACTCAGCTTCTCCTCCAAGCGACTTCGTACATCTAAGAATTGCTATCTCCCAAACATTCATACTCGTCTGCTTTCAAGCTGCCTCTATCGAGGTC
>JAUVZN010000032.1 GCA_030602545.1 Candidatus Aerophobota bacterium | reverse complement strand
AGAGGGGTTTAGCTATGGTATTCCAGCAAATGAGAAGATCGATCAAGCCCATGATGTGGGCTATACTTATTGCTTTTGCCGCCTCCATTCCCTTGATGTACGCTCGCTCTGCCCTGCAAAAGGGAGGAGAAAAACCTCTGGCTGAAGTCAACGGTGAGCCAATTTCCTACGCTAGCTTCGCTCAAAGCTTTCAATCTGTTTATGAAAGATACTACCAGCTCTCAGGGGGTAAGATAACTCCCGAGATGGAAAAGTACTTGAGGTTCCAGGTGCTCTCAGGGCTGATTAGCTCTGAGCTTCTATGGCAGGAAGCTAAAAAAGCCGATATTCAGGTGAGCGAAGAGGAAATAGTAACCCAGATAAAATCAATTATGGAGAATTTTCCTTCGCGGGAAGCTTTTATGAGAGTGCTTGAGATGCGTAAAATCTCTTACCCGGAATTCAAGAAGAGTGTGGCCAGACAGGTTGCCATAAATGACCTGGTGCAAAGAATCAAAGACAGCGTAGGAATTACTGAAGAAGAGGTTAAGAGCTACTGGATGAAGGAAAATGAGAAAATAGAGGTGGAATATATCCTCATCAAGCCACAAAATTACCAGAAAGAGATAAAAGTTACCCAGGAAGATATGGAAAAGTACTATAAGACACATACAGAGGAATTTAGGGTGCCCGAGAAAGTGAAAGTCAATTACGTACGGGTGGCTGCTCAAGATTTCCAGGATGAGGTGAAGATTTCCCCATCAGCCATAAAAGATTACTACCAAAACCACCTGACTGAATATCAGATTCCGGAGACAAGGAGGGCCAGCCATATCCTTATAGAATTTAGCCCTGATGCTGCAAAAGAGGAGAAAGAAAAAGCACGGGAAGAAATAGAAAGGATACAATCGATGCTACGAGGTGGGGCTGATTTTGCCACCCTGGCCCGTCAATACTCCCAGGATTCCTTCTCGGCTGAGAAGGGGGGAGACTTAGGATTTTTCAGCTATGAAGAGATGGTTCCCTCTTTCAGCGAGGCTGTGTTTGCTCTAGAAGAGGCGGGAGAGGCCACGGAAATCATTGAGAGCCCTTTTGGATACCATCTGGCAAAACTTACCGGCATAGAGTTAGCCTACACCAAAACCTTTGAGGAAGCACAGGATGAAATTGAGGTGATTCTGACGGGGGAGAAGAGCGATGCTCTAGCTCAGGAAGAGGCCCGGAGAGGGAGAAATGAGCTAGAGCAGGGTGAAATCAGTTTTCAAGAATATGGAAAAGAGCATCCTCAGAGGGTGGGTACCTCTCCTTTCTTTGCCATGGATGAGAGAATCGAGGAGATAGGTTGGGTTCCTGAATTCAACCAGATAGCCTTCTCTCTGGAAGAAGATAAAATCAGCCGTGTCCTGAAAACATTCCAGGGATACTATATCCTTGGTCTGGAAGAAAAAAGGCCCTCTTACATTCCCAATTTCGATGAGGCCCAAGAAAAGCTAAAGGAGGCCCTCATTAAAGAGAGAGCCAAAGAGCTAGCCCAGCAAAAGGCTAAGTTTGTCAAATTGGAAGGAGAGACGGGTGTAAGTTTTTCCTCTTTAGCCCAAGAACAAAAGCTGGAGTATGAGCACCTTAAATACTTCAACCGCAAAGGATGGATTGAGGAAATCTACGGAAAGGACAGAGAAGAATTTATTGGCCTTGCCTTCTCTCTCCCAGTTGGAAAGATAGGAGAACCCCTACTTCTAACGGGTGGATATTATCTTATTAACCTCAAGGGAAGGGATCTTCCCTGGGAAGAATTTCCCAATCAAAAAGAAAAATTCAAACAAGATCTACTTTCTCAAAAGAGAGATATCTTCTTACAGGTATGGCTGGCAAAGATCAGGGAAAAAGCAAAAATAGTGGATAACTCTAGCTTATTCTTCTCTCCTTAGCGCGGATATGGAGCCCCTCTGTATCCTGAGTCTCATCTTCTCAGCCACCTCTACTTCCAGATAGTCGGGTTTAACCCTGATCACGGTGCCGAAGACTCCTCCCGTAGTTACTACTTTATCCCCCTTCTTCAAATTCTTCACCATTTCTCTGTGCTGCTTTTGTTTCCTGCGTTGAGGGAGAATGAGAAGAAAGTAAAAAATCACAAAAATCAGCATCAGGGGCATCAAAGTTCCAAGCATCCCTCCTGCCCCAGTTGCTCCCTGTCCATTTGTAGCCCAGGCAATTGAATCCACTCTAAACCCTCCTTTTTAGATATAAATGGATAGATAGTGATAGCTCATTGGCTAAACTTTGCGTACCTTCCCAGAAATTCTTTCTTGAATTGTCTAAATTTATCCACTCTGATGGCCTTCCTCATCTTCTCCATAAGTCGGGTGAGAAAGTAGAGGTTATGATAGGTTGCAAGGCGCATTCCCAGAATTTCCCTTGCCCAGAGAAGATGCCTTATATAAGATCGAGAGTAGTTTTGACAGGCCTGACAGTCACACTCTGGATCCAGAGGACCAAAATCCTCCTTATATTGAGCATTCTTCAAGTTCAGCCGTCCCTCTGAGGTAAAGACACTTCCGTTGCGGGCAATACGGGTAGGGAGAGCACAGTCAAACATATCTACACCCAGAGAAACTCCCTGCAAAAGTTCCTGTGGAGTCCCAACCCCCATAAGATAGCGAGGTTTATCTTGCGGAAGAAAATCATTGGTAAAATCTACAATCTCCCATCGGAGTGGTGCCGGCTCACCCACGGACAGGCCCCCCAGGGCATAACCATCAAAGTCCATATCCACCACTTCCTGGGCAGCCCTTTTTCTAAGGTTCTTAAAGGTACTTCCCTGAACTATAGCCAAAAGCCCCCCCTCTTTCCCCCCATCTTTTAGCCAGGCCTGCCTGCTCCTTCTGGCCCAATCCAGTGTCCTCTTCAAAGAATCCTCCGCCTGTCGGTGAGAAGTGGGGTAAGAGGTGCATTCATCAAGAACCATTCTTAAATCTGCCCCTAGAGCCTGCTGAATTTCCAGTACATCCTCAGGAGTCAGAAAATGCTGGGAACCATCAATATGGGATTTGAACCTTATCCCCTCCGCCTCGGATTTCTGCAGGTTAGATATACTAAAGATCTGATATCCCCCACTGTCGGTAAGAAGGCTACCCTCCCAGTTCATGAATCGATGTAGACCCCCCATTTTTTGGATAAGAAGATGGCCCGGCCTGAGATAAAGATGATAGGCATTGCAAAGAACGACTCCAACTCCCATCTCTTTGAGCTCTTCCGATGAGAGAGCCTTAACCGTCCCCTGCGTGCCAACAGGAATAAAAACTGGAGTTTCGAATGTCCCGTGAGGCGAAAAGATCATCCCCGCACGGGCTTTAGTCAAGATATCCTGATGAATTAAGCGAAACTGCATAGCTCACGTTTAGGTTATCAGCATAGCGTCTCCGAAGGAGAGGAAGCGATAATGATTTTCTATGGCTTCCTCATAGGCCGCCATGAGTCTTTCCCTTCCTACAAAGGCAGCCACAAGAAGAAAAAGAGAAGATCTGGGCATATGCAAATTGGTAATCAGTACATCCACCACCCGGAACTTATATCCCGGGTAAATGAAAAGACTGGTCCATCCTTCCCCTGGAGAGACCTCTCCTGATCTCACAGCCCGGGTCTCTAAAGCCCGAGTAGTAGTGGTACCTATCGCTACCACTCGCCCTCCCCTTTTTCTCGCTTCATTAATCCTCAGGGCCGCTGAAGGGCTGATGCAAAAATATTCCCTGGGAATCTCGTTTTCTTCTATCTCGGGCTTATCAAGGGATTTGAAGCTGGCCCATCCAGTGTGCAGGGTAATTTCCACCACGTCAATTGCTCTTTTCCTAACCTCCTTGAGTAAGCTGGATGTAAAATGCAGTCCCGCCGTAGGAGCTGCCACCGCCCCCTCATGCTTGGCATAAACCGTCTGGTACGCATCCACATCTTCGGATGTCGGTCCCTTTTCTCTTTTTATATAAGGGGGAAGAGGCACCTCTCCAATCTGAGTTATGATTTCTTTGAGTCCTTCCGAGGGCTCAAACTCAATCAGGTGCTGATTTTCTCCATTCCTTCCCAGTACCACTGCCTTCAGTTTTGTCCCTGGAAAGTAGATCTCGGCTCCAACTCTCAGCCGACGAGCAGGCTTTAACAAACAACTCCACAGGGTCTCTTTTTTCCTTTCCAAAAGGAGAATCTGCGCTCTTCCTTCCGTCTTCCTCTTTTTTCCCTTAAGCCGGGCCGGAATAACTTTAGTATTGTTTAAGACAACCACATCACCCTTTTTTAGAAAATGCAGGAGTTCGCTGAATCTTCGGTGCTCCATATTTCCATCTTCCCGGTAAAGCACCAAAAGACGAGAGCTATCCCTGGGAAAAGAAGGCTCTTGAGCCACCAGGCCCCTCGGCAAATGATAATCAAAATCTTGAAGCTTCATCAATCTTCTCACCAGGTCTTTAGGTAAAGATACCAGGAAATTTAAGTTGGTCAAGCAGTCAAAAGAACAAAATAGTTGACAACTCAAAAGAGTTATTATAATATCCAGAAATAAATAAAAAAAATGGAGATCAAGAAGACGGAAATCACTATTCCAGGAGGTTAGGTAAGATGGAGATTAAGAAAGTCTGGATTGTTGAAGAGGACTGTTCAGGAGATGCCATATGTGAGGACATTTGTCCGGAGGTTTTTGAGGTCAATGATATTGCTAAGATTAAGAAGGGTGTGGATCTGGATAAATACGAAGAAGAGATTAGGGAGGCCGTGGAAGAGTGTCCTACCGAGTGCATAAAATATGAGGAGGACTGAGGGACCTCATGGTATTTTTTAGATGAGCTTAGCCGCTTTCAGAACTGAGGGGACATATTTATCCCAGCCTAAGGACATAATATGGACTCCCTGGCACATCCCCTTCATCTCTTTAATAAGAGAGGCAGCAATCTCAATGCTTTTCCTGGGCCGATCTTCCTTGGAAGCGTCTGCCATAATCTTGATAAGTTTATCAGGAACGAAGACTCCGGCCACATTGGCATTCATAAATCGGGCCATTCCTGCTGACTTTAATAGAACTATTCCTACCATTATGGGGACCTTAATATGCTCAGCCGCCTTCATGAGATCTTCAAATTTTTTGACCTCATAGACCGCCTGGGTCTGAAAAAATTCTGCTCCGGCTTCCACCTTGGCTTCCATCTTGATTATCTGAGGTTCCAGGGGATCGGCTCCCGGATTGACCACAGCACCCAGGCAAAAATCTGGTGAACCATCCAGCTTATTCTCCACCATATCATAACCATTAACCAGATTCCTGGCTGCTTTAAGCAGGTGAATAGAATCAAGATCAAAGACTGGTTTTGTCTGGGGATGATCTCCCAGCACTACGTGATCTCCTGTGAGACAGAGGACATTCTCAATTCCCAGCACAGAGGCAGAAATAAGATCAGATTGAAGGGCTAATCTGTTTCTATCCCGACAGGTTATCTGAAAAACTGGTTCAAGTCCTCTTTCCTTTAACAAACGACACACGGCCATAGACCCCAGCCGCATCACTGAACTCTGATTCTCGGTGACATTGATAGCATCAACTTTATTCTTTAAGAGATCCACCTCCTCCAGCATAGGTTCTATATTTGTCCCTTTGGGGGGTCCAATTTCTGAAGTAATTACAAACTTACCCTTTTTAAAGAGATCTTTTAGCTTCATAGGGTAGATAGTCTCCTTTCTTCAGATGCCTCCTCTTTGGGTTCCTCTTCAACAGTTTCCAGTGCCCAGAATATAGATTTCTTCCTCTCGGACGGAGCAAGAATGAGATTGTAATCCCGGGGTGAGTAAATCTTTCTCAGATTCTCTAGCTTCCCTATATTCTTAAGCCGCTCGTAGATGAGAGCCCAGACACAATCTTTTTCTGGATCAGTCTCACATTTACCCTTGTCAGAGCCTCCACAGGCCCCGTTAACCAGAAGTTTAGGACAATTAGCATAAGGACAAATTCCCCCGGTATCAGCCAACCGGCAATCCCCACATTGAAGACATCTTTCCTCACCTGGCCAGACTCCCGGGAATCCACCCATATATATGGTATTATCCCCTGGTCGAACAGGGATATCCAGCATGTTAGCCACCGCCTGAACCCCGATACCGCAGGAGAGGACAAGAACAGAGTCAGAGGATTTAAGCTCTTCTATGTATCGGTTAAGACGCATACCAATGAGCACCTTGTTACATACAAAATCGATGAGAAGAGCAGCGGTTATTTCTTTCCCAGCTTCTCTCAACTTATCCTTGACCTCTCTCAATCCCTCCGTGCCTCCTGTCTTACAGGCATCCGAACACCCTCCACAGGCTATGAGAAAAACATTTTTTTCCTCTTCCAGGAAAGAGAGAATTTCCTCCCAGCTCTTTCTCTCTGAAACAATCATTGGTGAGCCTCCTCTCTAGCTTATTCTAAATTTCTCTAATTCTCTCCCCTTGGGAGTAACAAAGTGGACTGCACAGGCCAGACAGGGATCGAAACTACGGATAATTCGCACAACTTCCAGGGGATTTCGGCTATCTTTCACCTTGATTCCCACCAGCGCCTTTTCCATAGGACCAGCCTGATTGGAATCATCACGGGGTGAGACATTCCAGGTGGTAGGCACCACCAGTTGATAGTTGTCAATAACCCCTCTTTTTATCCTGATCCAGTGCCCCACAGATCCTCGGGGTGCCTCACTTAACCCCATACCTTCAGCCTCTTCAGGAAGCTCGTAGGGGACATATATCGGCTCCCCAGGCTTAAGCTGAAGAACCCATTCAGCCATAGTGTCAGCAACCAGTTTGGTATCCAGAGCTCTAGCCAGATGACGTCCCAGGCAGGATAAAAGATTTGGAAATCTCAATTTCATTCTGGAGAGAGTCCTTTCCACTAAGTCCCGAACAACAGGGTCACCCGAGGAATATCCTACCACCAACCGAGCCAGAGGCCCTACCTCACAGGGCTCTCCATCGTAACGAGGGGCTTTTAGCCAGGAATAGCCCCCGGATTTATTTTCACTGGGAGAAGTGTCTCCACGGGAGGGATGCCGACCAGTCGTCTCATCTTCGTACCAGCTATTCTTCACCTGCTCAGTGATCTTGTCCGGTTCCAGACACCCAAAGCTTAGAGCAGGATCGGCTAATCCCTGTCTGTAAAGACGGTTTCGCTTAGTTTGATCACTCGGATCTCGGTCCAGATTGAAGGCTCCGTAGGAGAGAAAACGATACCCACTTGCTCCCATCTCCAGGTAGTCCCCATATTTCTCCGCTATCCGCATCACATCGCTAAGATAAACATTATCAATGAACTGTCTGATTTCATTAACCCTCCACAGGAAGGCGGTGATTTTGTCTACGGTGGGCTTCTCTGTAACTCCTCCTGTCACCATAGCCACATTATGGGGCATTTTCCCTCCAAAGATGGCCAGCAACTCGTGCGCCTTTCGCCTCACCTCCAGAGCGAGAAGATAGTGGGAAGCAAGCTCTTCATTAGCCTTATCATCCAGGCGGTAGTCCCCCTCGTAGCGGGGAAGGAAAGGAGAAGAATTTCCACCAGCCAGAAATTCTCTTAGCTCCTTCACTCTCGCATCTTCGCCTTCGTACCTCGCCAAACGGGTAAGATCCACAAAGTCAAGGGCAGCCAGATGATAAAAGTGAAGAATATTAGACTGAAGAAAATTGGAACCCAGGATGAGATTGCGAATGATCCTGGCATTGGAAGGAATCTTGTCCTCGAGATCGAAGGCCTGATCCAGGGCAAAAACCGAGGCGGTGGCATGAGCGATGGGGCAAACCCCGCAGACCCTCTGAGTTATTTGAGAGGCATCTCTGGGGTCCCTCCCCTTAAGGATTATTTCAAATCCCCGGAAAAGCGTGCCCGAGGTTCTAGCTTCTTTCACCTTCCCCCCATCCAGCGTGACTTCCACTTTAAGGTGACCTTCTATCCGGGTAACAGGATCTATAATGACTTTTTCCATTTTCGTCTCCTAGAATCTATTTCAGGGGTGGCCTTAATTTTTCCCAATCACTAATCTTTTTGTAAAAAGGGCCTGTTATATCAGGAAAGGAGGGCTCTGTACATCCCAGGCAGGGAGAGCCCGAGCCAATAACCCAGTTAATACCGCCATTCCAGTGCCGAAGAGGACAGTCGGCATAGGCAAAGGGACCTTTGCATCCCAACTCATAGAGACACCCCTCCTCACCTAACTGACGAGCGAATTTGCCTTCATCGAAATAGGGACGGCGGGGACAATTCTCGTGAATGAGCTGTCCATAAAAAGTCTTGGGCCGATTGAGCTCATCTAGATCATCCCCACTCATCAAACCGTAAAGTAGAATATGAGCTACCGTTCCTACAAACCAATCCGGATGGGGAGGGCATCCAGGGAGATTAATGACCGGAACATCGATTTTTTCCTCTTCCACCACATCTTTTGCGCCTTTGCATCCTGTAGGATTAGGCCGTGCAGCAGGGATACCCCCAAAGGTGGCACAATCTCCCACGGCAATGATAGCTAGCGATCCCCGGGCAAGATCAACAAAGCGAGAAAGAATAGTAACCGGCTCTCCCTTTTTCTCTCCCACCGTGCCAAAGATCCCTGCTCTGGCTGTGGGAATACCGCCCTCCATCACCAGAATGTAGCTATCTTCTTTCTTTTCTCGAGTGTCCAACATCACTTCAATAGATAGTTCACCGCTGGCTGCCATGAGAGTGGGATGAAAAACAAGCTGCAAGAAACTGCCTGGAACCACTTCGTCCAGAAGAAGATTCTTGATAGAGGGACTGACGGAATTCATAATGGATACAGAACATCCTGTACAGCCTGCTCCCTGCAGCCAGATAACTGGTTGGCGCTTAGCCTCCATTCTGAGCCTCCTTTCTCTGAATATCTTTTTTCAAAATCCTAGAACTTCTTGCTCCCCTGTCTGACATTCTCACCCCTCATTTAGGAAGGCTCTCGAGAGGGAAAATCAGTGCAATAATTTTCAAAAATATCCCTTTCCTCCTGGTCTCTTCTTTTTGATATAACAAACGGCTAACTATGTAGGTAAGGAGACATCCTTCTCGGAATAAGAAAGGTATCTTGCTGGTTGGCATTCCTACATATCAAAACAGTAGTCACCAAAACCAGTCCTTTTACTTTAACAGCACCATCTCATTTCGTCAAGAGCACCGCATTAAGTCAATCCAATGGTAGGGTGAAGATGAAGTTAGCCCATTGTCCTTCTTCAGACTCAGCCCACATCTCCCCTCCATGCTTTTGGATAATCTCTTTGGTGACAAAAAGACCCAATCCACTTCCCCGTTCTTTTCTGAATTTCTCGCCGCTGAGGCGGGTAAACTTGGTAAAAAGCTGATCGCTCTTATCCTTGGGAAATCCCTCACCTTTGTTCCATACATTTATCTTCCACTCATTTTCTTCCCTTAGAATACCTATCTTAATCTTACCTTTTTCTTTCCCATATTTTATAGCGTTGCTCAAAAGATTTTCCATTACTATCTTTAAAAGATCGGGGTCTGCCCTGACTTTAAAAGAATCAGATACATCTGCTTCCAGGAGTATATCCCTCCCTTCAAGTTGACCTTTAAATTCATCTAAAACTGGCCCCAAAATATCTTTTTTAAATTCGACCTCCTGTTTGTTAACTTTCAACTCTTCTTTTTCTATTCGACTCAAATCAAAGTAATTTTTTATCATATCGCTAAGTCTTTCAGAATTCCGCAACAGAACATCCACCATCGTTTTCTGTCTTTGATCCAGTGTTCCAACTACTCCCCGGCTTAGATTATAAGCACTACCCAATATAAGACCCAGTCTATTCTTAATTTCATGAGTTACAAAAGTAAGTATTTCCATGTAGTGCCGATTTATCTGCCTCAAATCATGGTTTGCTTTTTCCAACTCTGTCTCTCTTTTATATAAAACAGCAGCCATCTGATTGAAATTTCGCATGAGCTCCTGAATTTCCAGATATGGCAACTTCTGAATGTAAGAATAATTTTTCTCTTTTTCTAAAACATACTGGATTTCCCCTCCTGCAATACGATTGGTTGCTCTCACCAGGCTCTTTATAGGTTTTGAAAGCCCTCGAGACAAAAGATAAGAAAGAATAAGGACAGCGACAATACCTCCAAATATTATGGCTAGAAAACGCAGGAAAATTCCGTTTCTGATATCAACATATTTATCCTCCAGAACACCTGCATACAACATCCCTATTATCTTGTTGGTGGGGGCATATATCGGTTCGTAGGCCGATATGTACCAACTATTGACTACAAAAGCTCTATCCAGCCATGTTTTTCCATTCTCCAAGACCTTTTCGTAAACTTCTTTTGAAACACGTGTCCCAATAGCTCGAGAGCCATCCTTTTCTTTGACATTGGTGGTTATTCGTACATCCCATTGGAAAATAGTCACGGTTCCGAATGGCTTTCCTTTGTATTCCTTCTCCTCAAAGACCATATCTCTTACGTAATCAACTAACTGGTAGTTTCTATTTAATAAAATTCCTCCATATAGAACACCTATTATTTCTTCATTTCCTCCCCACACAGGCACAGCAGCCATGAGGACCATCCCTGACGTTTCTGCTTTTTCAGAACGAGCTCTGGCTCCAGGAGTAGGAGCTAATTGAATATATGCTTGCTGAAATAGATCTTCTCCCTCCATCTTCAGAGTCTGAGGAGGCATTATTACAATACCTGATGCACTTTTTCCCTGGAACGCTTTTGATACAAGTGAATTTGAGAGAGAAAAGTCCCCGTTGTAGTATGGAAAACGAGTCCGGAGTATAACTTTTCCTTTCCTATCACATAAGGTGAGAAAATCAAAGGCAGAATCAACTCTTTTTTTCTCAAGCCAGGATCTTATATCCGAGGAAATAGGTTGAGATTTTTCGAGAGGATCTATTAACCGCTGTTTTTCTGCCAGAAGATCCAAAGTAATTACTAATTTTTCTATCTCTTTATCCAGGAAATTGTGAGCTATTCGCAAATCAATGGCAACTCTGCTCTTTGTTTCGTTAAGGACGACTTGAAAGATATGGAGACGAGATACCAGTATGACAAGAGCCCCTATCAAGAGAACAACCAGCGTGAAATACCAGAAAATCTTCCGCTGAAACGATAATTTAATCATTAATATTAGCTCATTTTCTTCTTTGAAGCACTTCCGCCACTTTTTCTATCAGTTCAGCTGGAGACACAGGTTTTTCCAAGAACTCAGTTACAGGTAACCACTCCTTGTCAGGTTCTATTTTCTCCTTGATACCCATCCTTTCTCTTATGGCTGTTAGCATTATTATGGGCGTGTTCCGGATTTCTTCGTATTTTCTGAGTTCTCGGGAAACATCAAACCCTCCTGTCTTTCTCTTCAGTATCACATCCAGTATTATAACATCTGGCTTTTCCTTAAGAGCTTTCTCAAGAGCTTCTTTTTCATCGTAAGCAGCCACCACTTTATATCCCTTATTCTCCAAAGCCACCTTGTTGACCTCGACGAAATCAACCTCATCATCAACTAAAAGTACTTTTTTCTCCATCTTAACCTCTTTTTTGATATTTAGAAGATTGTGACCCATTCACTTCATTGGCCAAGGTACAACCTTCTTGAGTTTGCGAGTAATCACCAGGAATGCTTAATTTCCTGGAGATAAATGAAAACGCTGATTGTTAACAATATGACAGGTTATAACTTCAAGTTGAGAGGTAAAATCAACATTTTTTAACTTCACGTAAGAGGGAACAATGACTCTGGCAGGAGAAAAATTGAGAATACCTTTTATCCCACTTATGACAAGAAGATCTGCTGACTCTTGGGCCGCTTCAGA
>JAUVZN010000094.1 GCA_030602545.1 Candidatus Aerophobota bacterium | reverse complement strand
CGGCCGAATATAAAAATAAGGAGGCAGGATAAGAGAGTCGAGACAGAGT
The DNA here is from genome assembly GCA_030602545.1 of Candidatus Aerophobota bacterium. Classification (GTDB taxonomy): domain Bacteria; phylum Aerophobota; class Aerophobia; order Aerophobales; family AE-B3A; genus SOJT01. Next base: position 3,859 of record JAUVZN010000094.1, on the reverse strand, counting down.
CCTAAAGATTGCTTTAGAAGGTCTAAAGATTCCCGCACAGGCGATAGATAATGAGATAGGTTAAAAAAATAAAAGAGGGCGGCAGGATCTTCCTTCCGCCCTCAAAGTTTTGTTCTTACCTTATCGATTTAGTACTGAGGTGGTGGGTACCCCCCTGGAGGCATTCCTCCTTTTTCCTTCTCTTCCGGTATCTCAGTAACCACAGCGTCAGTAGTCAGGATGAGGGTAGCAACACTAGCTGCATTCTGGATAGTGCTTCGAACAACTTTGGCAGGATCGATGACCCCGGCCTCTAGCAGATCCTCGTATTTCCCCGTCTCTGCATTGAACCCAAAGGAACCTTCTTTCTTTATAACTTCTTCCGCTACCACCCCTCCTTCTAAACCAGCGTTTTCAGCAATCTTACGAAGAGGTTCTCTAAGGGAATCCCGGATAATTGTTATTCCAATTTGCTCATCAGGATTATCCGCCTTCGTCTTAGCTACAGCGGCAATAGCCCTGATAAGAGTTACCCCTCCCCCGGGAACTATTCCCTCTTCTACAGCGGCTCTGGTGGCAGCTACAGCATCTTCAATTCTGGCTTTGTTGGTTTTCATCTCTGCCTCTGTGGCGGCCCCCACATTAATCACCGCTACTCCACCAGCCAGCTTAGCTAATCTTTCCTCAAGCTTTTCTCGATCATAGTCAGAATCCGTCTCATCTCTCTGAAGTTTGATCTGAGCTATTCTATCTTCGATCTTTTTCCGATCTCCCTGACCCTCAATAATGGTGGTATTCTCATTGTCGATCCTTAACCGCTTGGTTCTTCCCAGCATAGAAAGGTCAACATTCTCCAGTTTCAATCCCAGATCCTCGGCTACTACCTGACCTCCGGTAAGGATACCGATATCCTCCAGCATGGCTTTCCTTCGGTCCCCAAAGCCAGGAGCTTTGACGGCAGCGCACTTCAGAGTTCCCCGGATCTTATTCACCACCAGAGTAGCTAAGGCTTCACCCTCCACGTCCTCACAAATAAGAACGAAGGCCTTACCCGTATTAGCTACTTTCTCCAGAAGAGGGAGTAAGTCTTTCATGTTGCTGATCTTCTTGTCATGAAGGAGAATGTATACGTCCTCCAGCGCCACTTCCATCTTATCGGGATTGGTAATAAAATAAGGAGATAGATAGCCTCTGTCGAACTGCATACCCTCCACAATCTCTAAGCTGGTGGCAGCTGTTTTCCCCTCTTCAATAGTGATGACTCCATCCTCTCCTACTTTCTCCATAGCATCAGCAATGAGATCACCTACATCGGGATCGTTGGAGGCAGCTACTGTAGCTACTTGCCCAATGGACTTTTTATCCTTAACCATTTTACTCATTCTTTTGATCTCATCTACTGTTACATTTACCGCTTTTTCTATTCCTTTTCTCAGATGAGTCGGATTGACTCCCGCCATGACGTGTTTTAACCCTTGATGAATAATGTATTGAGTAAGAAGGGTAGCTGTAGTCGTTCCATCCCCGGCTACATCTTTAGTTTTCTCCGCTACCTCCTTCACCAGCTGGGCACCTACGTTCTCATTGGCATCCTTAAGTTCGATATCCTTGGCCACTGTCACCCCGTCGTCGGTTACAGTGGGAGAGCCAAAACTTTTGCCCAGGGCCACATTCTGCCCTTTGGGACCCAGAGTAATGGTGACAGCGTCAGCCAGCTGATCCACCCCCCTTACTAGAGCCTGTCTAGCGTCGGCTCTAAATAGTATTTGCTTAGCCATTCTTACACCCTCCTGTTACTTTTATTCTATTATGCCCAGAACGTCATCCTCGCCGAGGACGAGATAGTCTTCTCCTTCAATCTTTATCTCCGTTCCTCCGTATTTGGCAAAGATGACTTTATCGCCTATTTTAACCCCTTTAAACTCATCCCCTACCGCTGTTACCTCTCCCTGCTGAGGCTTTTCCTTACTGGCAGTCTCCGGAAGATAAATCCCTCCCTCTGTTTTCTGTTCCTCTTTCAGGGCTTTCACTACTATTCTCTTGCCCAGGGGCTTAATTTTCATCCCTACACCCTCCTTTTTTAAAGTATAATTATATACAAATCCCCCTCTCCTGTCAACCCCGCGAATTGAATCACCTGAAATCTAACTACTGCTTCGATTAATCTATTCATATCATAGATTGCAGCGAATACATAAGGCTTAACTAAAAAGCCCAGGGATTCCTAACTCCCCCAGATTTAGTCCTCCAGTGAGCTCTCTCATCTTCTCCTTGACTAACTCCTGCATCTTAGCCGTTGCATTGTTCATCGCCGCCACGATCATACCCTCAAGCATACCTACATCATTCTCCTCCAAGAGTTTTCTGTCCAATCGCACATCAACTACCTCAAATCTGCCATTAATGGTTACCCTGACCATTTCTCCACCGCTAGAGCCGGTGACTTCTTCCCTGGCAATTTGTTCCTGAATTTTTTTCATCTCCCCCTGCATTTTGTGAAACTGCCGAAGGAGTTTGGTAACACCCTCTATCATTGAAACTACCTCCTGGTTGTATCCTCCACTATCTCCCCTTCAAAAAGGTCTATGGCCCTGGCCGCTAAATCGGCCAGTTTATTCCTGGAGGGAATCTCCTCTGACTTTTTCTCTTTTCCCTCTTTAAGCAAAACGTAGTGCAGAGTAAAGTTGGAAGGGAAAAATTTGTTCACAACTACCTGAACCAGGCGAGCGTTCTCTTTCTTTTTTAAGCTTTCCTGGTGAAATACCTTCGCCAGTCCCAGGGTAGCAGAATTATTCTCCACCGTCAATATCTTGGCCTTTTGCATGATGGAGCCAAGGGATTTTCGCTTATCCTCGACTTCCCTCACAACAAGCCCCCACTTTTGGGAAAACTCATCCTTTTCTCCCTTTTGAGCCTGTGGTGGCCTTTTTCCCTGTTCGCTCCCTTTCTCCTCTCTTTCTTCAACCTTGCCGGCAGTTGGAGGGACCATCTCTGGCTGCTTTTCTTCCCTTCTGGGGCTCGGCGGCTCCATCTCTCTTTTGACAGGAGGAGATGAGACAGCTAGTTTCTCCTCCAGATCCAGTATCTTCTGATAAACCCTGGCTAAATCAGGTTCTTTTGAGGCAAGGTCTTCCAGCTCAAAATTTGAAGAAAGCTGAACCACCAGAACCTCCAGTTGGATCTGGGGCTGAGACGAGAAAGATATCTTTCTTCTTGCCTGGCCAAGAAGCTCCATAATGTGGAGGAGTTCTCTTGAGCTGAAACAGGCAGCTTGATCCTCAGCCTCTTTCCTCTCCCCCGGTGAAAGAGAGATAAGGTCCCCTCCTCCCATCTTAACCACCATCAAGTCCCTGAACCATTTCTGCCAGCCTTTAATCAACCATTCAGGGTCTTTCCCTTTCTCAAGCAATTCATTTATTAATCCAATATTAGCTAGGGGATCCTTTCTGGCTACATTCTCGGTAAGGGTAAGTAGAGACTTTTTTTCAGGAATTCCCATGATATCAGCCACATCCCTCTCCTCAATTTTACCCCGGGCATAGGAGATAGCCTGGTCAAGAGTCCCCTGAGCATCCCGCATACTATTCTCTGCTCCTTCGGCAATTAGGGTAAGGGCGCCATCGGTGATACCTATCCCCTCCTTTTTGACTATTTGCTCAAGCCGAGTAAGGATATCAGCAGTGGAGATTCCTCGAAAGTCAAACCTCTGACAGCGCGAAATGACAGTAAGAGGAAGCTTGTGGGGATTGGTGGTGGCCAAGATGAAAATGACATGAGAGGGGGGTTCCTCCAGAGTCTTGAGAAGAGCATTGAAGGCTTCACGGGTGAGCATATGGACTTCATCTATAATATAAACTTTGAATTTTGCCTTGGCGGGGGT
>JAUVZN010000078.1 GCA_030602545.1 Candidatus Aerophobota bacterium | reverse complement strand
CATGGATGATTCCGTCTATTCCTTCCTCTCTTAATACTTTCTTTAATCTAAATATTTGTCTTGTAGACAGGTGAAGCTCTTCAGCAGCCTGATGTGCTTTCAGATATCCCTTTACGGCATTTTCAATAATGCCATATCTTGTTATTTCTTTTGTGCTCAACTCGCACCTCTCCATTTTCACCTCCCGCTATGTATTGGGGGGGGTAGTATATCAAATTCTATGAAGGGGTGACATTTTCACTTTGCAATACTGTGACATTATCATTTTGCAACGACACAGCTAAGGGTAAAGAAAAATTTGCCTTTTACAGTAGTTTTGCTAGAATAGGGGAAGGTTAGCGTAAAGAGAGGATAGCTCAGGTAATCTAGAAGCGTTGGAATCAAAAAGATTCCGACGATTGAAAACAAGAGAAGGCCTCCTTGAGAAAAATCTACAAGAAAGGAAATAAAAATGGATATTCTGGAAGAGTATTCTCGACATATAGACAAAGATGAGATTGTGGATCTTACCCTGAGACTTATTGAGAAAAAAACCATTAATCCTCCAGGCAATGAGTATCTGGCTAAAGATATCATTGTGAGCTCTCTTAAAGAACTAGGGGCCAAGGTGGAAATCTTTGAGAAAGAGAAGGGCCGCCCGAACATTCTGGGTCGATTAGGAGAAGGTGAGCCTTCTGTAGCTATTATAACCCATCTGGATGTGGTTCCTGCTGGTAGTGGTTGGACAACCGATCCCTTCAAACCCCAGGTTCGGGAGGGAAGGATCTACGGAAGAGGCTCCCTGGATAATAAAGGTCCTTACGCCGCAGCCTGGGCCGGGGTGAAAGCTCTCCTAAAATCTTCGGTTCCTCTTAAAGGAAGCATCATCATAGGGGCAGTGGCGGATGAGGAAAGGGGCTCGCACTCAGGAATGAAATTTCTCCTGGAAAAAGGCTTCTCTCCCTCTTTTTGTTTGATTCCTGATGGAGGCAGATTGGATGAGGCGATTATAGGAGAAAAAGGGATGATGTGGGTAGCTCTTAGAACTTTTGGAAAAGCTGCTCATGCCTCTACTCCTGAAGAAGGTGAGAATGCCATTTACAAATTAGTGAATTTTGCTTCTTCTCTTTCCCGGTTTCAATTTGAGGGAGAGCATCATGCTATGTTTGGCGATCCTACCTTAAATCTGGGAAAGATTGAGGGAGGGAGTGAAGCCGCCAATATGGTTCCAGATAGATGCAGTGGTATCGTCGACATCAGGTATCCCCTGGGACTGAGACGGGAAGATATGGTTTCTCAACTGGAAAACTTGGCTAGAAAAACAGGCTCTGATATAAAAATGGAGGTCATTACCTCTAAAGAACCTCATTTGTTAACCCAGGATCATCCTTTGGCAGTGGCCTTCCAGGGGGTGGCGAAAGACATGAAGCTGAATTTAAGGCTGGGAACAATCGGTGGAGTAACTATTGCCAAAGACCTTTACTTTAAGGGAATTCCCTCCATTGTTCATTCTCCGGCCGAGGATAGCGTAGCCCATCGAGCCAATGAATATGTTAAAGTGGAGAATCTTGTTTTCTGCGCCAAGCTTTGGGCGGGGGTGATATACGAGCTTGTTGGCGGCTAAATAGGGAAAAATATGGCTAAAGAAGCCTTGCTCATTATCGATATGTTGAGGGACTTCGTAGAGAAGGGTGCACCTTTGGAGGTTCCGGCGGCACGAGTCATTATTCCTTATCTTCAAAAGAGGATCCGGGAGGTCCGTCAAAGAGGTGCAGCTATAGTCTATATCTGCGATGCTCATCGCTTGGATGATGAAGAATTTGCCAAATGGCCTTCCCATGCCCTACAGGGAACCAGAGGAGGGGAGGTTGTTGAGGAACTCAAACCCCGGAGGGAAGATTTCATTGTTCACAAAAGAAGATATTCGGGGTTTCTTGGTTCGGGTCTTGAGCTTCTATTAAGGGAGCTTAAGGTAGAAAAGATCTATATCACCGGAATTCTTACCAATATATGTGTTTTCTTTACCGCTGCCGAGGCCTCTATGAGGGATTATGAAGTGGTGATCTTTGCTGATAGCGTAGCTGCTCTTTCCGAGAATGATCATCAATTTGCTCTGGATCAACTGAGGAGGGTGTTAAAGATAAAGGTACTGTAGTTAGGGGGGAGGACTTGATAGTACCAGGAAAGTATTGGTATCCAGGAGATTTATACAGATGGCGAACAGAGATGATGCAAAGCGGATATGCAGCGACAGAGGGGAGAACGGATTTGACCGTACGGGATGCCATGATGAATTGAAGGAGGATCTGTGCTTCGACGAAAACGAGAAGATCAAATTTGGGGAATTATCCTCATCCTGGTGGGGGTCCTTATTCTCATCAGTCTTTCTTTTTATAGTTCTTCTAAATCCCCTTTCTTTACCTCTCACCCCCGCCTGTCTGTCCGCAATTACATTGGCCAATTTGGTATTTTTGTAGCTACCTATCTTTATCTCGGTTTGGGGATAGGAGCTTTTTTTCTCCCCTTAGGTATAATAGGTGCGGGGGTGAAAAAGTTTAGACAGACAGCATGGGAAGCACCTTACCGTCAGGGGATAGGAGCAATTCTTTTTATTATAGCCTTCTGCTCCAGCCTTTCTTTGGTGGGTCTCGGCCTGAGCTTCTTCCTTTACGGAGGGGGAATTCTGGGGTTTTTCTTCGCCCGGGTGCTCCTGTCCATTTTCGGCAAGCTGGGAAGCGCCGTGGTTGTAACTGGCTTATTTGTTCTCTCCGTATTTCTACTGGTAGAACTTTCTCCTGCTTTGGCTCGCCTCAGGATAAAGAAAAAGCTCCCTCGAGAGAAGAGGAGGCTTCCTCTTAAGGAACTCCGGGATAAGATACCGGTCAAGCCAAGCGAAACTTCTTCTGAGATGTATACTCTTCCCTCACTCTCTCTATTTAATCCTGTTCCCCATCAAAAAGGAGCGCAAGATGAGGTGAAGTTGGCCGGTCAAAAGCTGGAAAAGACCCTAGGAGATTTCGCAGTGCCGGTGGAGATTGAAGAGGTCAAAGAGGGACCTGTGGTCAATAGATTTGAAGTAAAACTGGGTCCCGGGATTAAAGTCAACAAAATCATGGGTCTTTCCAGTGACCTGGCTCTTTCTCTGGCTGTTCCCAATGTTAGGATTGAGGTTCCTGTATCCGGTAAATCTCTCATTGGAATAGAGGTTCCCAAGAAAAAAGCCAATTTCGTTTATCTTAAGGGACTTCTGGAGGAAGAGGCATTCAGACTATCCACCTCAAGGCTCTTTTTCCCTTTGGGTAAGGACATTACCGGGGAAACAGTTTGGGTGAATCTCGAGTCCCTGCCTCATCTTCTCATTGGAGGAGCTACCGGTTCAGGGAAAAGTGTCTGTATCAACTCTCTCATCGTGAGCATCCTCTACCGCTGCTTACCTTATGAGGTCAAGTTCCTCCTTATCGATCCTAAAACCGTGGAGTTGGTCGATTACGAGGGCATCCCCCACCTTATTTTTCCTCCTATAAACGAGGCAAAAGATGCAGGTATAGCCCTGGAGTGGATTGTGCGGGAGATGAGAAATCGCTATAAGAGATTTAGCGAGAAAGGGGTTCGGGACATTATAAGCTTCAATGAGCAAATGGAAGAAGGGGAGGAGAGGATTCCTTATCTTCTGGTGATTATTGATGAACTGGCTGATCTGATGATGATGGGCGGAGCCAGACTGGAAAAGACCATCTGCCGTATAGCTCAACTAGGAAGAGCTACTGGCATTCACCTGGTGGTAGCCACTCAGCGTCCCTCTGTAGATGTCATTACCGGCCTCATCAAAGCTAATTTTTCTTCCCGCATCTCTTTTGCTGTTGCTTCTCAGGTGGACTCCCGTACTATTCTGGATACCACAGGGGCGGAGAAACTGGTGGGGAACGGTGATATGCTTTATTCTCCCATAGAGGCCATTAAGCCTTTTCGGGTTCAGGGAAGTTTTATCTCTCCTGAAGAGGTGAAAAGAATAGTGGAATTTATCAGAGAGCAGGGAAAGCCTGAGTATCGGGAGGAGATTGTCAGGGAAGAGGTGGCCAAGGAAGAAGAAGGAATCGAGCATGATAGCCTATACTCTGAAGCCAAGGAGCTCATTATGACAGTGGGTAGAGCCTCCACCTCTCTTCTTCAAAGAAGACTAGCTATTGGATATAACCGAGCTGCTCGCATTATGGATGAGCTGGAAAAAGAGGGGGTGGTAGGGCCTGCCCGTGGAAGCAAACCTCGTGAGGTCTTGATAAGAAAAGACTATGAAAAATGACCTTAGCCAATAAAATGACCTTGGCCCGGATAATCTGTCTTCCTTTTGTAGTTCTATTTTTATTTAGATGGGGTGCTGCGGGAAAGATTATGGCTTTTCTAATTTTTCTCCTCGCCTCTCTTTCTGATCTTCTCGACGGATGGTTTGCTCGCAAGACCAATACAGTAACTTCTATGGGAAAGATCATGGATCCTGTAGCAGACAAAGTCCTCATTTTTGGAATCTTTATCTCTTTTATCCAGCTTCATCTTATCCCCTTCTGGATGGTCATTATCATCATGGCAAGAGATTTCTTGGTTATGGCTTTGAGGGTTAAGTTGGCCACTCAGCAGTTGGTCCTTGCCGCCATCCCATTGGCCAAACTAAAGACTGTTTTTGAATACCTGGTTGTTTTTTTCATTCTCTTGAGTTTAATGGCTAAAGAGTTAGGGGCTCGATTTTGGCGGCCTGAGATGGTAAGTTTCAGCTTCATGACAGTAGCTACGGCTCTGGCTCTTGTTTCAGGTCTTCAATACTATCTTCGCTACAGGGGACATCTCACTTGAAAAAACTACATGTTCTTCTGGGCACAGGCCTGGGAATCGGAAATCTTCCCCTGGCGCGAGGTACGCTGGCTACTCTGGCTGCTATCATCCTTTACCTCGTTTTCAGAAAGATCTTTCCCCAACCTTTATATTATGGGATAATGCTGGTGGTATTTAACGGGCTGGCTATATGGATTTCCGGTAGATGCGAAGAATACTTGGGAAAAAAAGATAACTCAGCTATTGTCATTGATGAGATGGGAGGATTTTTGGTGGTTATGTTCCTTGTTCCTTTCTCCCTCAGGTTCTTGATGCTGGGATTTATCCTCTTTAGAGCCTTCGATATTCTCAAACCCTTCAGGATAGACAGGATTGAGAGCCTACCTGGAGGATGGGGAGTGGTAGGCGATGATGTGGCGGCGGGCATCATGACCAACGTCCTTTTGCATGTATCCCGCTCCATGTTCAGCTGGTAAGGATGTCCAGCCCAATCACATCTACTTTGCTTGACAGGGAAATTTTTTTGTATACAATGCCATGATTTTTCTTGTTTTTCTTGAAGTATGGGAATCTATATATCTTGTCCCAGGAGAA
>JAUVZN010000053.1 GCA_030602545.1 Candidatus Aerophobota bacterium | reverse complement strand
ATGAAGACCTGCCAAGAATTTCTTGACGCTAGGGGCCATAGTGGTATAATCCTTGAAGAGAAGAGGTGAGAAGTGACGAATTTAAAGCTATTTCTTAACCCCCAGGTGGGCATGTCGGGAGATATGATGGTGGGAGCATTGGTAGACCTGGGGGCTAGGGTCGGCAAAATCAAAACTGCCATGGAGGTAGCGGGCCAGTTTTTAGGAGAAGCCAGGGTCAGGATATACCCCAAGAAAAAAATAGATACTCTGGCCACTAGAGTGGATGTTTTCTTTGAACCTTTTCCCCATCAGCTTCACCGAGAAAAAGTCAAGAAGGCTCTCAGACAGGCTGTTAAAAGGTTAGGCTTGCCAGAAGCTTATGCCCAATTCGCCCAGGAGTCTCTGGGCATCCTGCTAGATGCTGAAGAGGAGGCTCATAGAGAAATAGGTGGTTTTACTAACTCCTCGCATCTGCATGAAGCTGCCGATATCCTAATGGATATCCTTGGTACCGCGGTAGCTCTTGAGGAGTTGGGCTTTTTCCCCCGAAAAAACATCTATTGTCTGGAGCCGGTTTATGTGGGAGGAGGAAAGGTGAGTTTTTCCCATGGCACCTTTTCTGTGCCCGCCCCGGCAACCAGGAGAATCCTGGAGAGGTACAAAATTCCCTACCAAAAAGGTCCTGTTGAGGTAGAGCTTCTTACCCCCACGGGAGCTACCCTTTTGACCGGAATGGTTGGTAGATTTTTGGCTAGAGAAAAAAAAGAAGGGCTAGTAGTAAGAAAAAGAGCCTATGGAGCAGGGGCAATGGATCTAGATGTCCCTAACCTCCTGGAAGTAATAGTAGTCCAATGAGAGAAGAGATTTACATTCTGGAAACAAATGTGGACGATGTGGATGGGGAGATTCTGGGAACTATCATTGAGGATTTCACCAACGAGGGTGCTTTGGATATCTCCATCCTTCCCTGTATTTCCAAAAAAAACCGACCTTCCCACCTCATTAGAGTAATCTGTCATGAGAAATATTACCCTAAGCTTGTCAAGAGGCTAATGAAAGAGACGGGATGTCTTGGAGTAAGAGTAATCAGATGTGAAAGATTTATCGCCGAAAGGGATATTAAGACTCTGAAAGTTAGCCTGATGGGAAAGGAGAGGAGTATAAGGGTTAAGGTCTCCCGGATAGAAGGGGACCAGATAAATATCAAGGCTGAGTTTGAAGATCTCAGGAGACTGTCTCGAGAACTCGGAATGCCGCTCAGGAAAGTGAGAGAGGAAATAATGAGGTACATAAGAGAGGACCCAGTCCAGTGACTGCAGCTGGCAAAGATTTAATCGGAAGATCCATGAGAGGAGTTCTGGAGAATTACAGGAAGGGGAAAATCTCTCTTGAGGAAGCTGAGGAGCTCATCCTGGGATATCTATGCATCGGTGAAGAGGCAAAGTTTGATCTGGACAGGACAAAGAGAAGGGGGGTGCCGGAGATTATTCTGGCGGAGGGGAAGGCTGAGGATGATGTGGTAGAAATAGCTCGGGGTGTCTATCAGAGGATCGGCGCCCTCATCGTATCCCGGGTTACCCCCCGGCTTGCCCAAAAGCTGAAGAAGCTGGGCAAATGTCGTTATGAGGAAAGAGCCAGGATAGTAGTTCTCAAGGGGGCAGATACCCCTAAGAGGTACGGCAGCATAGGAATAATATCGGCGGGAACCTCCGATATTCCAGTAGCTGAGGAAGCCAGGATAGTAGCAGAGGAGATCGGCTGCGAGGTGGTAAAATCTTACGATGTAGGGGTGGCAGGGATACACAGACTTTTCCCGGCTCTCAAAGAGATGAGAGAAAGGAAAGTGGACATTATTATCGTGGTGGCCGGAATGGAAGGTTCCCTTCCTTCCATCGTTGCCGGACTGGTGGATATTCCGGTAATTGGAGCTCCGACCTCTCAGGGCTATGGTTATGGGGGAGGGGGGAAAGCAGCCCTGATGTCTATGCTGCAGTCCTGTTCATCAGGCCTGGTGGTGGTTAACATAGATAATGGGGTGGGAGCCGGTATGGCGGCGGCCCTCATATCAAAAGCCTGCCATACGGCTTCTCAGAGAAGAGATAGGCAAAGATAGGGATAAGACCTCGGAGACATTCCAGCCCATGATGAAGATATCTTAAATCAATGTGGATCTCAAGGAAAGTCAAGGCCTTCAAGCGAAGCTCTATTATCTCTCTGAGATAAAGGATGGTGGGAGCTTGACACTCGCATAAGCGGAGAGGATCTGACCAAAAAAGAGGCGGTGGTAATTACCTCCTGAATAAAACATGGGTGGAATATCAGGAGCCAACTCAGATGGAACAACATCATTCTTATGGATCACCCTACACTCATAATGGATGAGGCATTCATCCACAATGGGGGACTTCACTTTCTTTCCCTCTATTGCCGTGAGTTTTTGCTCTTTGAATTTGTCGCATCTTCTCCCGGAAATAGATCCACAGAAGGAAACCACCTCTTCGAGTTCCTGGGAGGGCACATTCACGGTGAAATCCTTGGTGGTTTCGATCAACTGGTAGGTAAAGCGGGAGGGGCGTACTAGAACCATGAAGACAGGCTTTCGCCAGATAATCCCCACTACTCCCCAACCAATGGCCATGATATTGTTCTTTCCCTTGCCATCAGTTGAAGCCAGAAGGAGTCCAGTTTGCCTCATGTTATGGAAAGTCTGGGACAGATACCGAGTATAAACTATGTCTCTTTTATCCATTATTCATCTCCTTTAGTTTTGCCTTCTCCATTTGGGAAAAGGCGTAGGATATTCAAGGGAAAGTGACCTTGCAAATTTTGAGATTTTCACATTCCGAAGTTATCTTATAGTTGGAGAGACCCGTTGTCAAATAATATCAGATCTTACTGTTACCAAGAATTTACATATGTATTCAAGGAGCCTTGTATGCTACCATCTACCGACATTTCGTTGACGGGTTCCTATTTTTTGGTTACAATACGCCCTTAAAAGATGGGGCTTACTGTTTAAAAGTGGCTTTTGGCAGTCCTGAGGGAAGGGACTGAAGAGAGTTCAAAGGAGGGAAAAATGGTGCTGGGAGATGAAATAAGGCTTTTCTCCGGCAGAGCAAGTTCTCGTCTGGGACAAAATATCACAGAGTATTTGGGGATTCATCTGGGAAGCATAGAAGTAAAATCCTTTAGTGATATGGAGGTCTATGTCAAGATCAACGAGAATGTGAGAGGAAAAGACATTTTTCTCATTCAGTCAACCTGTCCTCCGGTCAATGAAAACCTCATGGAACTTCTGATAATGATTGATGCTTTTCAAAGAGCCTCGGCGCGGAGAATAACCGCAGTTATTCCCTACTATGGCTATGCCCGCCAGGACAGAAAGGACGAGCCCCGTGTTCCCATCACTGCTAAACTAGTGGCTAACCTCATAACCGTAGCGGGAGCGGATCGGGTTCTCACCGTAGATCTTCACGCCGGTCAAATTCAGGGTTTTTTTGACATCAAAGTAGATCATCTATTCGCTGCTCCCATTTTTATTGATTATTTTAAGGAGAAGCACTTTGACGATCTGGTGGTTCTTTCTCCAGATGTGGGAGGAGTAAGAAGAGCTCGTGCCTATGCCAGGAGATTAAATGCATCGCTCGCTATTGTAGATAAAAGAAGGCCCATGGCTAACGAGGCCCATGTGCTTCATATAGTAGGTGAGGTAAAAGGAAAACACATTCTTATTGTTGATGATATGATCGATACAGGGGGAACTATGTTGGCGGCTATGGGAGTTCTTGAAGAAAGGGGAGCTGGAGAAATCTATGCGAGCTGTAGCCATCCCGTTCTCTCTAGAGGCGCTTGCGAGAAAATAGAAAAATCTTCCCTTAAAGAGCTGGTGGTAACCGATAGCATTCCCCTGGAGGAGAATAAAAAAGTGAGCAAGATCAGAGTCCTCTCGGTTGCTTCCCTTCTAGGAGAGGCCATCAGGCGTATTCACGAGAATAGATCCGTAAGCTCTTTGTTTGTCTAGCTCTAATTGGACTGCATAGGAGCATCTTAGCTGTTTTAAAAAAAGGGGGGGTGTTAGCAAATTAAGCGTTGGCGGGGAGGGGGATTTTCCTTTTCAAATCGCCCGAAGGAAGGAGATTTTAAATGAAGAGATTAACTTTTAAGGCTAAATTGCGAGAGGAAACCGGCAAAGGATATGCACGAAAACTAAGGAGAGAAGGTATGATTCCGGCTATCCTCTACGGTCCTCACCTTAAAGAAAGTATACCTCTGGAAGTAGAGAAAAAGGAACTTAGAGACATTATGTCTCATCAGAGGCCTCATGAGCAGATTCTGACTCTGGACATTGTTAATCAGAAGGTGAATAAGAAGCGGGAAGTCATCGTAAAAAGTGCCCAGAAGAACTGGCTGAGGGGCGGTCTTCAACACATTGATTTTCTGGAAGTTACCCGGGGAGAGAAGTTGACCACTACTGTTCCCTTATCTTTCGTTGGAAAAACCCGGGGGGAGGAGGTAGGAGGTATTGTAGAACATCTAGTTCGTGAGGTGGAGGTAGAATGCCTTCCCGGGGACATTCCTCCGGTGATAGAAGTGGAGGTTACCCCTCTGGGTATCGGTGAGTCTGTGAAAGTGAAAGATCTCAGGGTTCCCCCCCAGGTAAAGGTCATTACTCATCCGGAAGAAATTGTGGTTTCCGTCATCTCCCCCGCTCGGGAGGAGGAGGTAGCAGTAGAAGAGGAGAAGGTTCCCGCTGAAGAAGTTGAAGTAGTCGATGAGAAGAAAGAAAAGGAGGAACAAGAGACTGAGAAAAAGGAGTCATGAGGCTAATATTTGGATTGGGAAACCCGGGAATTCAGTACAGGAGTACTCGCCACAACCTGGGATTCATGGTGATAAATAGGCTCTCCGAACTCCACAAGATCGAGCTGAGTACCTTTTCCTATCATGCCTGGCTAGGTGAAGGATTTCTGGCCCAACAAAAGATCCTCCTGGCTAAACCCCTTACCTTCGTCAATGAGGCGGGAAAGTCACTTGCTGAAATAAAACAAGGTTATCGCCTCAGTATCAAGGATATACTAATAATAAATGATGATGTGGATTTAGAACTGGGCAAACTCCGAATTAGTAAGAAAGGAGGGGATGGTGGACATAAAGGCTTGAGGTCTATCATTCAATCCCTGGGAACCCAGGAAGTTCCCAGACTCCGGGTGGGCATTGGCCGACCAGGGGAGGATCAAGATCTTACCCAATTTGTTCTAGGAGAGTTCACCTCTCAGGAGAAGAAAGTAATCAAAGATACTGTGGACAGGGCAGCTCAGGCTGTAGAAGTCTTGGTTAACCAGAGCATAGAAGAAGCAATGAGTCAGTACAACTAGGGAAGGAAGAAAAAAGATGGGAGAAATTCTCGTTCCGGCTGGAGCAGCCATTATTGGACTTTTGGGAGTAGTTTTTTTGATCGTAGGAATCTTGAGGGCTAATCCAGGGAATGAAAAAATGCGGGAGCTCTCGAGGACCATCCAGGAAGGGGCAAAGACCTTCCTCTACCGGGAGTACAGGACTGTGGCCATTCTGGTTGCTGTGGTAGCCATTTTCTTGTGTCTGGGGCCTTTATTCGGCAGGAATGTTCAGGTTAACTGGCAGACAGCCATTGCTTTTGTCATAGGAGTTTTATGTTCAGCCCTGGCTGGCTGGATTGGAATGAGTATAGCCACCCGAAGCAATGCTCGAACCACTCAGGCAGCTACCCGTGGTCTTCGACCTGCTTTGGATATCTCTTTTTCTGCCGGGGCAGTTACCGGTCTTTCCGTTGTCTGTGTTGCCTTTTTGGGACTGGTGGTTGTCTATCTTGTATCTCGAGTGATTAACCCTGTTATTGTTGAGGGAAGGATCATGGGAAATCCCCTGATGGTTAATGGATACGCTATGGGTGCCTCTCTGATGGCCCTATTTGCCCGTGCCGGAGGGGGAATCTACACCAAGGGAGCTGATATGGGAGCAGATCTGGCGGGGAAAGTAGAGGCAGGGATTCCTGAGGACGATCCCCGCAATGCTGCTGTCATTGCTGATAATGTGGGAGATAATGTGGGAGATGTGGCGGGATTGGGAGCAGATCTCCTGGAATCTTATGTAGAGTCTATCATCGCCACTTTAGCCATAGCATCTTCTCTGGCCATTGTTTCCTTAAGTTATCTACCTTTTTACCTTGCCGCCTGGGGGATTATTTCCTCTCTCCTGGGAGTGGTATATGTTAAACTTATTAGGGTAGAAGACCCCCAGAGCGCTTTAAATGGAGGGACTTATCTGGGGGCCGCTTTCATGATAGCAGGATCTTTCTTCATTGTGAGATACTTTGGGGTGAGTTACCAGGGCTACTCTATCTTTGGTCCTTCTTGGGCTATCATTGGTGGTGTTATCTCTGGTCTTGCTCTTGGTAAGGTGAGCGAATATTATACTTCCAGTAAATATCAGCCGGTGAAGGATCTCGCCCTTTCCGCTCAGAGTGGTCCTGCGGTGATTGTAGTTAATGGACTGGCTGTGGGTATGCTCTCTACTCTTATCCCGGTGGTAATTGTGGCGGGAGCAACCCTGGTGGGCTACTTTGTGGCAGGAATGTACGGGATAGCCACCGCCGCCCTGGGCATGCTCTCCATCCTGGGTATTACCCTTGCTGTTGATTCCTATGGCCCGGTGGTCGACAATGCGGGAGGAATTGCGGAGATGACCCATCTTCCTCCTGAGGTACGTAAGATTACTGATAGGCTAGATGCTGTAGGGAACACCACCGCTGCTATTGGTAAAGGGTTTGCCATAGGATCGGCCGCTTTTGCTGCCTTAGGACTTATTACCGCTTACCTAGCCACCATAAGCCTTCTTTCGCCTAATCCGCTGATCCTTTCTCTTGCCGATCCTACTGTTTTAGCTGGGCTTCTCATCGGGGGAATGGTGCCCTATCTCTACGGTGCTCTCCTGGCTAAAGGAGTTAGCAGATTAGCCTTTGAGGTGGTGGGGGAGGTGAGAAGACAGTTTAAAGAGATACCTGGACTCATGGAAGGAAAGGGAAAAGCAGATTCAAGCCGGTGTGTAGATATGGCGACCCGTGGGGCCCTAAAGACTATGATGCTGCCGGGGATTCTGGCCATTGTCTTTCCCATTGGAGTTGGTTTCGTCCTTGGCCCCATAGCCCTGGGAGGATTTTTGGTAGGATCGTTGGTGGTAGGGCTTCCCTTGGGGATTCATACCGCCAACAGCGGCGCCGCTATGGATAATGCAAAAAAATACATCGAGGAGGGAAATTTCGGAGGCAAGGGATCCGATGCTCACAAGGCAGCAGTGATAGGGGATACAGTAGGGGACCCCTTGAAAGACACAGTAGGGCCCTCTATTAACATTCTTATTAAGCTCATGTCGGTAATATCGTTGGTATTGGCTC
Organism: Candidatus Aerophobota bacterium; assembly: GCA_030602545.1. Classification (GTDB taxonomy): domain Bacteria; phylum Aerophobota; class Aerophobia; order Aerophobales; family AE-B3A; genus SOJT01. The sequence goes on along the minus strand of JAUVZN010000053.1, from coordinate 1,055 downwards.
CCATATTTGTACTCTTTCATTAAGGGGGGTAAGATGGGCGAGATGATACGCAGTCCCGCGGTGGCGAGTGTTTTTTATGAGGGGAGTAAAGAGGCTCTAAAGACACAAATTGATGAGTGCTACACTCACCAGCTTGGACCCGGCAGGCTCCCGGTAAAATCTTCCAAAGCTAAGGGAAAGATTCTGGGAATGATAAGTCCTCACGCTGGGTACCTTTATTCGGGTCCGGTGGCTGCCTGGGGATTCTGCCAGCTCATCGAGGAAGAGCTTCCTGAATCGGTGGTTCTCCTGGGTCCAAATCATTACGGATTAGGCTCAAAAGTTGCAGTGATGCCTGGTGGAAGATGGAGGACTCCCCTGGGAGAAGTTGAAGTAGATGAGGATTTAGCCAAAGAAATAGCGGATTCGTCTTCCCTTATCCAATTGGACGACACAGCCCATCGAAGGGAGCATTCTTTAGAAGTTCAACTTCCTTTCCTCCAGCATGGGTATGGAGAGGCTTTTAAGATAGTCCCCATCTCCATAATGTCGCAAGATCTTGAAAGCTCTCAGGAAATTGGGAAGGCCCTGGCAGAAACTCTTGAAGGACTGAATGTTTTGATAATTGCCAGCACCGATCTCACCCACTACGAACCCGCCGCCAGAGCTAAGACCAAGGATGCAAAGGTAATAGAGGCTATCCTCTCTATGAATCCTGGCAGGGTGTATGAGGTTGTTTCTGAGTTTAGTGTCTCCATGTGCGGTTCAGCACCGGTAATGGCCATGCTAACCGCTGCCTCTCTTCTGGGAGCTCAGCAGGCTCGGCTTCTTAAGTATGCCAGCTCCGGTGATATTACCGGAGATTATGCAGCGGTGGTGGGATACGCCTCCTTAGTCATCGAAAAATAATCTCTTTGGGGCTGGCTCTGAGAGCATCATATCTTTCCCAGGCGCTCGAGAATATCAATGACTTGGGCCCAACCCAGTCCTATTCTATAGTCCAGCAAGAAGACATTCTTTTGCTCATTAGCTAGCCTCATCACCCGCGCATCTTCTTCAGCTCCGTTTCTTACCAC
>JAUVZN010000073.1 GCA_030602545.1 Candidatus Aerophobota bacterium | reverse complement strand
CCGCGGGGAAGAGGAAGAAGTTTGGAGGAGAAGCTGAGAGTCACCCTCCCTGAGGGAAGTTCGGTAGAGGGAGAAGAAGCGAAGGAAAAACTCACCCAGCTGGTTAAACTCTCTTTCAGAGACTTTCTGACTATAGTCTATCAACATCAGGAAGCTATTCGAGCTGTTCTCACGCAGGAGCCAAGGGATAGAAATGATGCCATTGACCGGCTCCTGGGGCTTTCAGACTACAGAAACATACTGACAGGTATTGAAGCAGCGAGGCTGGAAAAAGAGCAAAGAGAAATCGGTGCCAGTTTTGACGGTTTTGCTGGGAAAGTAGAAGTCGCTTTACGAACGCAAAGAAGTGACTTGAGGGACAGGGTAGAGAGGGCAGCAAAGAAAGGGGTTAAGAAGAGCCAACTCAATGAAAGGGAAGCTTTGAAGATTGCTGAAGATGCTAAAAATCAGCTTCTCCAATTTGCTCATCAAATAGGCTTGGTTCTGCCTGATATATCTCCTCCAGAGGGATGGAAGGGTCTATTACAGTTTCAGACACTCTTAGAGGGGGAGATAAAAAGATTTCGCTCAGAAATACCTGAGGTAAAAAGGCAACAAGATCTGTTCAGGCGCAGGTCAAAAATTATGGAATTGAGAGAAGCGTATAGGCGAGAAAAAGAGAGGGGCGATGATATCCGTCAAAAATTCCAGGATTTCCTTAGAGAAAAAGGGAGCGATAAGGTGCTAGATGGGAAGATCAAGGGGATAATAGAGGAAATTGATAGCAAAGAGAAAAAGTTAAAAAAGGTAAATGCCAGAGCGGCCCTAATAAGAGATGCTATTGAGTATTTAAGCTGTGGTGTGAGAAGCTCCCAGGATCGTTGTCCTCTTTGTGGTAACACCGCTCCTGACTTAGCGGAACATTTAAAAGAAGAATGGGAAAAGAGAATCGAAAACGAGGTGCATAGGTTTCAAAAGCAAATAGAAGATCTGAGAATAAACTTGAGGGAGCTAAAAGACTTATCTGAGGAGTACGGTAGGCTTAAGGAAAAGCTTAAAAGTGCTGAAGGGACACTTAAGGAAATCAATAGAAAAATTGCACAGGCTCTGGTTAGGGAGATTACTGAGAGAGACGATCCTTATGTTCTGGTTAATAAAAAGCTAGATAGCATTGACAAAGAACTAAAGAAACTGGAAGATGCAGTGAGATCCAGGCAAGGTATACTGGACGGTATTACTCATCTTCTGGATCAAATAGAACTTATTGTGGATATACTGAATAGTGAAGAAAAAAGGAGGATTGTAGAGGAGATTCAAGCATCACCTGAATATAGAGGAATGGAAGAATTGAAAGACGAGTTTGCTATTTTACTTGACGACATAGATAAGATAAAACAGGCTCTAAGCGAGGTATCTCATGAAGAAGCACGACAAAAAGTTGGGGCAGCAGAAAAGGTGATAGATAATTATTTCCGTCAAATAGCCAGCAATCCATGGGTAAGCAACATAGAATTTTCAGTAAGTGTTGATTCTAGAACAGCTCGCAACCACTATGAGTTTAGAGACCAGAATGGGCAGGATCTGACCCCTATTCTCAGCCAGGGAGATCTTAATGCTATGGCGCTGTCCATTTTTCTGGGGATGGCCACATCTAGAGCAGTAAAGGAGTCTTTTGGATTCGTTATGCTGGATGATCCCTCCCAGAGTTTAGGTTCTGGCCACAAAGAAAAATTGATTGAGGTCTTAGATGAGGTTCTCAAGGATAGGATGGTTGTCTTGTCCTCTATGGATAAAGAGCTACAAGATTTGGTGTTCTCAAAGATTACTGGAGCAAAGACAAAATATGTTTTTTCAAACTGGACTCCAGGGGAAGGTCCCCAGATCAGAGAAGAGTAGACTATGAAAACTGAAACTTATGAGCGGCTAAAAGGCTTATATGAGAAGCACAAGTCGCGCGAGTTTGGCAAACTTTGCCAGAAATTCCTGGCCATTGCCTTTCGGACGGCAGGCTATACTCACATAGAGGAAAGAGGGGTGCAAGGTGTGGATTTTGATGCAGCAAAAGAGGGAAAAGGAAAATACGCTGTCGAAGTTAAGACCACAGTAGGGAAGAGCGTCAACTTTGAGCAAAAGGATGTAGAAGGTCTAAAAAGGCGTAAAAAGGACGGTTATCAACCTGTATTGGCTGTGCTTCGCCTTAATAGGTTCTCAGATTGGATCCTGGCCACTGCTGATACCATCAAACCAGGGAATCTCTATATAGATTCTCTTCGGGTTCATAGGTTACCTGAACTTGGAAAATGTATAGGTCCACTTTTTGATAGGGTAGTGGAAGAGCACTTTGACGGGGCCATGCGGGAAGCACAAGGTTATCTGGATAAGGTCTTGCGGTCAAAAGGGATGAAAGTTGACTGGAAAGGAGGGAAAGATTGAAGAAATGCGAGAATCAGAAGCAGATCAGAGCAGATTGCTCCTGCACTTACGAGCCCTGTTCCAGGAAGGGAATCTGTTGTGAATGTATCAAGTATCACTGGAGTGCAGGCGAGCTTCCGGGTTGCCTTTTTCCTCCCGAGGTGGAAAGAACATACGATAGATCCCTGGAGTGCTTCGTTCGTCTCCATTCACCATAGAATAAGCTGTCCGGCCAGGGTGATTTTAGGGGGAAAATTTTTGCTGGATGGTCCTGAGGTCGTCCTTTCTTTCTGTATCCAGAACAGTGGCGTTCCTCTCGATACGTTGCATAAGACTCCTTAAGACTCTCCCGGATCCAACCTCCAGGAAAAGATCAATTTTTTTCCTCAGTATCTTTTTCATACTTTCTTCCCAGAGGACAGGGTGATCAATCTGTCTTTTTAAGGCTTCCCTTACCGCATCCCCCCTAATTTTGTACTGAGCATCTACATTGGTAATGATGGGGCAGGAGGGCTCGCCAAAGTCAATCTCATCTAGAAACCGGGAGAATCTTGAAGCAGCTCCCCTCATGAGGGGGGTATGAAAGGCTCCGGAAACCGGAAGTTGAACTACCCTCGCCGCTCCTTTTTCCCGGAGGCTTCTTATAGCCTTATTTATTCCTTCCACCTCCCCAGCGATGACGGTTTGGGAAGGAGAGTTAAAGTTAACCGCCTCCACGATCTCATCAATTTCCTCACAGGTGGAGGCGACGGTAGAGGCAGGAAGGCCAATTACTGCTGCCATGGCGCCTTTTGAGTTCTTTGAGACTTCCTCCATAAGCTCCGCCCTTCGTTTAACTACTCTTAGGGCAGCAGGATAATCTAGAACACTAGCCGCCAGAATAGCTGAATACTCACCGAGGCTGTGGCCGGCTACTACCTCTGGTCTTATTCGGTTTGTCTTGAGAAATCTGGTAACTATCCAGCTTACGGTCAGGAGAGCTGGTTGGGCATTGATGGTCCTTCTCAGCTTATCTTCCGGGCCTGTAAGACACAATTTCAAGAGATCCAACCCCAGGATTTCTTCAGCCTCCTGGAAGATTAATTTTCCTTCCGGGTAAATCTGGAGCACTTCCTTTCCCATCCCTACCCGTTGAGATCCCTGACCGGGGAAAAGGAAAGCCAGCCTCTTCATCTTTTTTTCTCATCCAATGGATACCACCTCATCATCTTTATCTAGCCTGACTATGCGAGAACCAATGGTATTCCTTCCAATCCGGGGGATGCCGCGCGCATGGATTCGGATACTTCTTCCCTTCCGGGTAATGACCATTATCTCATCGGTACCTTTCACTTTTCTCATTCCCGCCACTTCCCCTTTTTCAGAAATCAGACGAATGTTGATGACTCCTTTTCCTCCTCTTTTTATCTTTCTATATTTTGAGAAGACAGTTCTTTTACCGTAGCCCCGGCGGGTAATAGTGAAGAGAGCCTGTCCCTCCTCTACTAGCTCGGCTGCTGCAACTTCATCGTTGGGTGAAAGAGAGATTCCCTTTACCCCCTTGGATGCTCTTTGGGTAGGACGAACCTCATTTTCGGAGAACAGAATTGCTCTCCCTTTTTTTGTGCAGAGCATAGTGTCCTGCTCTCCCGAAGTTAAGAGGACCTTGATGAGCTCATCCTCTTCCTTTAGACGAATGCCTATTATGCCTCCTTTTTGAGGACGGGAATAGGCGGATAGAGAGGTCTTTTTTACCACTCCCTTCTTAGTGGCCATAAGAAGAAATCTTTTGTCTTCAAACTTATCGAGAGCGAAAACGGTCTGCACCCGCTCTTTCTCCCTCAGATGGAGAAAATTGACTATTGCTCTACCCTTAGCCGACCTTTTCTTTTCAGGGATATCGTAGGCCATGGCCCAGTAAACTCGTCCGATATTGGTAAAAAACAAAAGGGTGGAGTGAGTATTGGCCAGAATGAGACTGTCGACGCCATCCATCTGCGTCAGAGCTATTCCACTGGCTCCCTTACCTCCCCGGTTTTGTCGTCGGTAAGCCCTGAGAGGGGTGAACTTTATGTATCCCTGGAAGGTGACGGTGATAACAATATCTTCCTTGATAATAAGATCCTCGGGCCTCAAAATAAGAGGTTTTTCCCTCTTCTTGATGAGGGTGCGTCGAGGCTGGCCGTATTTTTCTTTGATTCTTAGGAGTTCCTCTTTAATAGTAGACCAGATCCTCTCCTCACTGGCTAGGAGCCCTTCCAGCTCTTTTATCTTATTCACGGATACCTTGTAATCTTCATCAATCTTCTTTTTCTCAAGACCGGTCAGACGCCCGAGACGCATGTCCAGAATAGCCTGGGCCTGCACCTCAGAGAGCTGGAACAATTTAATGAGTCCTTTCTTTGCCTCTTCAGGACTCAAAGAAGATTTTATAATTTCTATGACCTTATCAATTGCAGCCAGAGCTCGTCTTAATCCATCCAGGATATGAGCTCTCTTTTTCTCCGCCCGGAGCAGGAAGGCGGTTCTGCGGGTAACCACGTCTTTTCGGTGATCAAGAAAGAACCTAATGGCCTGGCCCAGATTGAGAAGGCGGGGTTTGCCCCCGACCAGAGCTAAGAAGATTATTCCAAAGGTTATCTGCAGGGGGGTGTACCGGAAAAGTTGATTTAATACAATTTGGGGGACGGTTCCGCGAGAAAGTTCAATGACTACTCTTATTCCTCCCTTGTCTGACTCATCCCTCAGGTTCTTTATCCCCTTTATTCTATTACTCTGGGCAAGTTCAGCAATGAGTTCTACTAACTTAGCTTTGTTTACCTGGTAGGGAAGTTCGTCAATGATGAGGCATTCTTTTCCCTTGAGGGTAGTCACACTGACTCTACCCCGCAGGGTTATCTTGGCCTTCCCAGACTTGTAAGCTTCTTCAATACCTTCCTGTCCTAAGATTTCTCCTCTAGTAGGAAAATCGGGGCCCTTGACTATCCTTATGAGCTCATCAAGAGAAACTTCACTCTCTTCAATCATTTTTACACAGGCATCTACCACCTCACGCAGGTTATGGGGAGGAATATTGGTGGCCATGCCTACAGCTATCCCGGAAGATCCATTAAGCAAAAGGTTAGGCAATTTTGCCGGCAGGATGGTTGGTTCTTCCAGGCTGGCGTCGAAATTTGGCTGAAAATCAACCGTCTCCTTATCCAAATCCTCCAGTAGCTCCTGAGTTATGGAGGAGAGTTTCACCTCGGTGTATCGCATAGCTGCTGGTGGGTCTCCATCTACAGAACCAAAATTTCCCTGGCCATCAACGAGAGGGTGCCTGAGAGAGAAATCCTGAGCCATTCTTACCAGGGCATCGTAAACAGCCGTATCCCCATGGGGATGGTATTTACCCAGCACCTCTCCCACCAGGCGGGCCGCCTTTCGGTAGGGCTTGTTAGGATAAAGGCCTAATCCCTGCATGGCATAAAGAATTCTACGTTGCACTGGTTTGAGCCC
>JAUVZN010000069.1 GCA_030602545.1 Candidatus Aerophobota bacterium | reverse complement strand
ACCACCAAGAAAGTGTGACTATTCAGGAGATTCATACGGGTATCGAGGGACTTTCCCCGAAGGAGCATTATAGCGGCCACCTTAACGAGTCTTCGAGTTGAGGAAGGAGAAAGACTTGTGTCTGAGGAGCAGAGCGACGAGTTTCAAGTCTTTCCCGAAACGAGAAGATGAGCAGAGACGATCCAAGGCGGCTATGTAGCGACGAAGGGGAAGAGTCCCGAGATATTTCTTGACAGAAAAGCAGGTTGGGCTAAAATAAAGAAGCCTGAGATTCAGGTCTAGATGAGACAAAGGGGTGGTGTGCTCGTCTTTCCCGGAAGGGTCAGGGAAAGACAGCCTAGAGTATCTTGAGAGGGCTAAGGAGACAGCTATGAAGATAAATTGCCAAAGGCATGATTTTTTGGAGGGAGTTCGAGTGGTCCAAAATGCCCTGACCAGCACTACTCTTCCCATCCTTTCCCACATATTAATGACCGCCACGGGGGAGAGGGTGAATCTGGCGGCGACCAATCTGGAGACAACCATTCAAGCTTCCTTTCCTTCCGAGGTGGTGGAAGAGGGTGAGATCTGTCTTCCTGGAAACAAACTGTTCCAAATCCTCAGAGAACTGCCTCCTTTGGGAGTAAGTCTTACCACAGAGGATACCAAAGCCACCATAAAATGCGAGAAATCACTCTTCCATCTTTTGGGTCTTGAGGCGGCTGAATTTCCCGAAATCCCTAAACTGGAAGAAGGAAAAGAGTTTACCCTGGCCCGGGAGAAATTAAAGGAAATGATTCAGAAAACTATTTTCGCTGCTTCTCTTGATGAAACCCGACAGAACCTGAATGGAGTCCACCTCGAAATTGAGGAGAAAGAGGTGAAGATGGTGGCTACCGATGGGAGAAGACTTGCCTTTATCCGTACCTCTCAACCTTCCCTGGAGGTGGTTCCGGTGCAACTCATTATTCCCTTAACAGCTCTACAGCAGCTTTTGAGAGTAATGGAAAAAGGGGAAGAGGTGAGGGTGGGAGCAGGCAAGAGCCAGATTTTTTTCAAGATGAAAGATGTTCTCCTCATTTCTCAATTAATAGAAGCCAAGTTTCCCAACTATCGAGAGATCATCCCTAAACAGTATAAGATAGCTATTATGGCTGATAGAAACGAGCTTTTAGCAGCCTCAAAAAGAGTCTCTCTTCTCGCCGAGGAGAAATCTCGTCTGCTTAAGTTTAAATTGAAAGAGAACGTTCTCTCCATAAGTGCCATCTCTCCTGAGACAGGTTATGCTTACGAGGAACTTATGGTGAGAAGAGAAGGTGAGGGAGACATCCAGATCGGTTTTAATTCCACTTATCTTCTGGATGTTCTCAAAATTATTGATTCAGGTGAGGTTTCCCTTGAGCTAACCGATTCCGTCAGTCCGGGGATCATCCGACCTGCTGAAAGCGAAGACTACATCTATGTGATAATGCCCATCCGCATCGAGGAAGAATGAGGAATGGGATAGGGAGAATCATATCTCCTCGAATTCCTTTACTGTCTGGCATGCGGAGTTTCTCACCAAAAAATCCTCGCTCAAAGAAATTACCTTCTTCCCCTGATCAAAAGAGGGGAAAAAAGTGCTTGTCTTTACCGGATGAACAAGATGAGTAAGGCAGAGATGCTTTTATGAAGCGGGACGCTTTTCCTTCCAGGGTAGGCTCAGTGTTGGAGAGGGTTTTTAAAAGTTTAGGTATAGATAAAAAAATGAGACAACTCCAGGCTCTCGATCAATGGAGGGAGGTGGTGGGAGAGAAAATTAATCTTCATACACGCCCTTTAGCCATAAGAAAGAAGAGCCTCTTTGTCTTGGTGGATAGTTCTTCCTGGCTGGCCCAATTGAGCTACATTAAGCATAAGATCATCTCTGAATTTGATCGTCGATACGGAGAAGGGGTGGTAGAGAATATCTATTTCCGCCTGGGAGAGGTGAAAAAAGCCGGGTCAGGAAAAATAGCATCTTTAATCAAGGAAAGAAAGACCAGTCCCAGTTTACCAAAGAAAGAAGTGAAGAAAATAGAGGATATTTTAGAGACCGTGAAGGATACCTCTCTATCCCACGTTTTGAGAAACATCCTCATCAAGGATAGAGAATCTTCCAAAGGAAGGGAGGAAATCCCCCATCATAGCCCAGAATAATTGACAAGAGGGAGTTTTATGATAAAATAAGTCGGGGAGAGGGGTGAATTACAACAGACTTCGGGAGGAGATGGTTAGGGAACAGCTTATCCCCCGAGGAATCGAGGATGAGAGGGTACTTGTATGCTTTAGTAAGGTCAAGCGAGAAGTATTTGTCCCCGCAGAACTGAAGGAGGATGCTTACGGGGACTTTCCTTTATCCATAGGAGAGGGCCAAACTATTTCTCAGCCTTATATGGTGGCCCTGATGACTCAGTGTCTGGAACTCACAGGAAATGAGAAGGTTTTGGAGATTGGTACAGGATCCGGATATCAAACTGCTATCCTGGCCGAACTAACCAAGCAGGTCTACAGCATAGAGAGGATAAGGACTCTAGCCAAAAGAGCCGAGAAGACTTTAGAGAAACTTAACTATACTAATATCAAGATTTTGGTTGGTGATGGTACCCTGGGTTGGAAAGAGTTCTCCCCCTACGATCGGATTCTGGTAACGGCTGCCGCTGGAGAGATTCCTTCTCCTGTGATAGATCAGTTAAAGGAAAAAGGTATTATGGTGATCCCGGTTGGCAGTATCTATTCTCAGGACCTGAAGGTGATAGAGAAGGGGAAGAGGCGTCCAAAGGTGAAGACGGTAGAAAGATGTGTCTTTGTTCCTCTTATAGGAAAGTATGGTTGGGATGAGGGTGTGAGGAATGGATAGCTGGCTCCCTCCTCCCGAAACTTTGACCTTCCTTATCAGTATGTTACCTATATCGGAGCTGCGGGGGGCTCTTCCCTACGGTCTTTCCCAGGGGCTTTCCCCCTGGAAGGCCTATTCCATAGCAGTAGCGGGCAATATAGTACCAGTTCTACCTTTACTTTTGGGTCTAAAAAAGATATCCGCTCTAGCTCAACGATGGACTAAGGGAGAGAAATTGTTCCATTGGACCCTGGGCAGAGCCGAGAAGAGACAGGATCTGGTGAAGAAATACGGATTCGGAGGCCTTATTGTCCTGGTGGCTATTCCTCTCCCTGTTACTGGTGCCTGGACAGGAACCCTGGTCAGCTTCCTTTTATCCATAGAGACTAAATATGCCTTTTTGGCTATCTGTATAGGAGTAAGCCTGGCAGGGATTATTGTCCTTTTGGCCAGTCTGGGAGTGATAGGCTTAGTGGGATTTAGGATCTAGGAAAAAAGTTTTCGGGATGTAGCGCAGCCTGGTTTAGCGCGCCTGCTTCGGGAGTAGGAGGTCGGGGGTTCGAATCCCCCCATCCCGACCATAATGAAATTCTTGTTTTTCTTTGCCTCGGAGCCTCCGAGGATGTGAGAACCAGTCCTTAGCCAGGAACCCCATCTTATTGATATTTATGTCAGAAGCCCGATAGGAAGCTAGGGAGAGAAGGGACATGCCCAAGGGAGTGGATCAGGAGGGGAAAATATACAGGGTAACTATTTTTATGAGTGTTCTGGCGGCTGCCTTTTTCCTTATTTCTTTTCCCCAGTCCTCCTCCGCCCGCAATTATATCGTAAGAAAAGGGGATTACCTTGTGAAATTAGAGAAAAGGTTCGGCGTCCCCTGGCAAGATATCAAAAAAGTCAACGCTCTAGCTGGTACCACTATTTACCCTGGACAGAAACTTATCATTCCTGAGTTAGCAGTCCGAAGTTATGTGGTGAGGAAGGGAGATTCCCTTATAGACCTGGAGAAAAGGTTCGGCGTCCCCTGGAGAGAGATCAAAAAGATCAACGCTCTAGCTGGTACCACTATTTACCCTGGACAGAAACTTATCATTCCTCTGCAGGGAGTGTGGCATGTGGTTAAGGAGCGCCAATGGCTATTGCTTATTGTCAGGACTTATGGGAAGGCATACGGAGTGAGCAAAGAAGAAATTATCGAGGCTAACAGGTTAAAGGATCCTGATAATCTTGTGCCAGGTCAAAAACTTTTCATCCCCCGGGCCAAAAGGGCACTGGAGATAAAGATTCCGCCCCAAATCTTGACCAGGGATGTCACTCCCTCAACCTCCCCGGCTCCTCGGGAGAAGCCAAAGGTAGAAAAAAAACAACCCCTTTTTGAGTGGCCATTGAAAGGAGAGGTCATTGGATACTTCGGAGAAGAGGGAAATCAAGGGATCGATATTGCTGGCTCCTCAGGGGAAACGGTGGTGGCTGCTGCTGATGGAAAAGTCTCCTATACTGGCCATCTCATAGTTCCCGGCAAAAACTATGGATATACGGTATTTATTAATCATGAAGAAGAAGGCCTGCTCACATGCTATTTTTACAATGCTGGTAATTTGGTGGAGAAAGGGCAGAAGGTCAAAAAAGGTGACCCCATCGCCAAACTGGGGATTATGGAAGATTCAGGTAGGTTTGGGCTTCATTTCGAGATTCGCAAGATGAGCAAGCCGGTTAACCCCCTAGACTATCTTCCCTAAGCCATCAGAAATCGGCTAAAGAATCCTTCAGGAATTTTCCAAGGGGAAGGACTCCCCTTGAATATCTTAGAGTATGGGAAAGATTTTTCCCGGAGAGGTAGCTCGAGGTGATCCAGAAGGAAATTGATATCACTAACAAGGTCGGAATGCACGCCAGACCAGCTTCCCTGCTGGTTGAAGCAGCTCATAAATTTCGATCCCGCATCTGGATCGAAAAAAATGGCCAGGTGGCCAATGGAAAAAATATTACGAGTCTTTTGCTTCTTTCCGCTGATAAGGGAAGCAGGATCAAAATTAGAGCGGAGGGCTCCGATGCTGCTGAAGCCGTCCAGACCCTGGTTCAGTTAGTGAAGAACAAATTTGGAGAGGAATGACCTAAGTTTTCCAGGTTTTTTCGGAGGGAAGTTAAAAGGTGCTCAGCGCCAGGTGGGTTAGAGATAATCTGGATGAGGTAAAGGAAAGTTTAAGAAAAAGAGGTATAGAGGTTCATCTTGATGGATTCCTTGCCACGGACAGCGGGCGCCGGAACCTCATCCAGACAATCGATGCTCTGAAACATCAGCAAAATATCTATTCCAAGGAAATAGGCAAGTCAAAGAGTCAGGGTAAAGATCCTGGTTCCCTTATCCAGGATATGCGAGATATCTCCAGCGAAATTGAAAAGTGGGAGACAAGGGCAAAAGAGCTGGAGACGGAGACTCGAGATTTCCTTCTTCGTCTTCCCAATCGCTGTCATCCCGATGTTCCAAAAGGAGATGTTAATGTAGAGGTGAGGCACTGGGGAGAACTTCCCCGGTTCGATTTTTGTCCTCGTGACCATGAAGAGATTGGCGAGTCTTTGGGAATCCTTGATTTCAAAAGGGCCGCCCGGATGACGGGGAGGGGTTTTGTTCTCTATAAGGGGATGGGAGCCCTTCTGGAGAGAGCTCTTATGAACTTCATGCTGGATCTTCACACCCAGGAGGGATACCAGGAGGTTCTACCCCCTTTTATGACCAACTACGCTGCTACCGTAGGGACGGGGCAGTTACCGAAGTTTCGGGAAGAACTTTATCGGTGTGAAAAGGAGGATTATTATCTGGTTCCCACCGCTGAGGTTCCCGTAACTAATGTTCATCGAGAGGAGGTCCTGGACGAGGAAGATCTTCCCATTTCCTACACTGCCTATACTCCTTGTTTTAGAAGAGAAGCCGGAGCTTACGGCAAAAAGATTCGAGGAATCATCAGACAGCACCAGTTTAACAAGGTGGAGCTGGTAAAATTCACCACACCCGGGACCTCCTATGAGGAGCTGGAGAAGCTTCTTTTGGACGCCGAGGAAGTGTTGAAAAGGCTGAATCTTCCTTACCGGGTAGTGAAGCTCTCCGGAAATGAACTGGGTTTTGCCGCTGCCTTTGGCTATGATATTGAGGTATGGCTTTCCGGCGAGGAAAGATTCGTGGAGATATCCACCTGCTCCAACTTTGAGGACTACCAGGCTAGAAGGGCTTCCATAAAGTATCGGGACGAAGAGAAGAAGGCCACTCACTATGCTCATACCCTCAACGGTTCCGCGCTTGCCGTCGGTAGAACGGTAGTGGCCATTCTGGAGAACTTCCAAACCAAGGACGAGCGGGTTCTCATCCCTGAGGTTCTGCGTCCCTATATGCGGGGGCAAGAATGGATAGAGAAGAAGGATTAGTGGAGGGATGTCCGAATTGGCAAGGAGCCGGTCTTG